>NZ_JBNBPO030000015.1:0-108315 GCF_051280635.3 Nocardioides proteolyticus
GTTACTTCTTTACAGTGGCGGCCGGGCCCCGGTGCGGGGAGAGGCACTTTGAGCTCAACCTCGCGATGGGTGCGGGGGGGGGGGGCGGGGCGCCCGCGCCCCCCGCCGAGGTGGAGACCGCGCTCCGCACACCGACGGACCCGGGGGCGGCGGCCTTCTTCGACGTCGACAACACCGTCATGCAGGGCGCCAGCATCTTCCACCTCGCCCGCGGCCTCTACCGTCGCAAGTTCTTCACCACCCGCGACATCGTCGGGGCGGCCTGGAAGCAGGCCTACTTCCGCGTCGTCGGCGTGGAGGATCCCGAGCACGTCGCCGAGGCACGCAACTCCGCCCTCGCGTTCATCGCCGGCCACACGGTGCAGGAGCTGGAGGAGATCGGCGAGGAGATCTTCGACGAGGCCATGGCCCACCGGATCTGGCCCGGCACCCGGGCACTCGCGCAGATGCACCTCGACGAGGGGCAGCGGGTGTGGCTGGTCACCGCCGCCCCCATCGAGATCGCGAGCCTGATCGCCCGGCGGCTGGGGCTCACCGGCGCGCTCGGCACCGTGGCCGAGCACGTCGACGGCGTCTACACCGGCAGGCTGGTCGGCGACATGCTGCACGGCCCCGCGAAGGCGGTGGCCGTGCAGGCGCTCGCCGACCGCGAGGGGCTCGACCTCTCGGCCTGCTCGGCCTACTCCGACTCCTACAACGACCTGCCGATGCTCAGCCTCGTCGGCGACCCGTGCGCGATCAACCCGGACCCCCGGCTCCGCGCCCACGCCCGGGCGCACGGCTGGCGGGTGCGCGACTACCGCACCGGCCGCAAGGCCGCGCGGCTCGGCCTGGTCGCCGGCGGCGCCGCGACGGGAGCGGTGGTGACCGGCGCCCTCGTCAAGAAGCAGCTGCGCCGCCACCTCCTCTGAGGTCCGCCACCGGCGGCGGGCGCGGGTTCTGCCGTTCCGGTTCCGCTCGGGGAGGTTCGGCCGTAGGATCGGCCCCGGGGGACGCTAGGGAGGGGACAGGCATGACCTGGGTGCGGTCTGACGTCGCGATGGGGCTGGATGCCCTTCGTCGCGCCGTCCTGGCCGCCCTCGAGCCCACTCCCGCGCTCGCCCTCGCCGGCGCCCCGGCGGGCCCGCGCACGAACGTCGGCCGTCCCGGTGCGCACGGATGGCTGCTCACCGAGTCTCGCCCCGAGGGCGGGTCCGGAGACGGCTTCGGCGGCCCCACGACGTACGGCGACGCGACGCTGGCCACCTCGTCGGAGGACTCCCCGGACGAGCGCGAGCGGCTGATCGGCCTCGTCGAGCTGGCTCGCGGCGGCGACGCGGAGGCGTTCGGACTGCTCTACGACCACTACCAGCCGTCGGTCTACCGCTTCCTCTACTACCGCACACGCTCGGTCGTGGTGGCCGAGGACCTCACCTCCGAGACCTTCTTCCGCGCGCTGCGCAACATGTCCTCGTTCCGGTGGCAGGGCAAGGACTTCGGCGCCTGGCTGATGACCATCGCCCGCAACCTCGCGACCGACCACTTCAAGGCCGGGCGGACCCGCCTCGAGATGACGACCGAGGACATGGGCCAGCACGACGACGCGACCGAGGGCCCCGAGAACGCCGTGCTGGCGAGTCTGACCAACGAGATCCTGCTCGAGGCGCTCACCCAGCTGCCCAACGAGCAGCGCGACTGCCTCATCATGCGCTTCCTGCAGGGCCTCAGCATCGCCGAGACCGCAGCCGCGCTCGGGCGCAGCGACGGCGCGATCAAGCAGCTCCAGCTGCGGGGCGTGCGCAACCTCGCCAAGCTGATGCCGGAGGGCCTGCGATGAGCGTCCACCGCCCCGTCACCGGCGCGTTCCGGACCGTAACCTTCGGGACCGCCTCCTCGTTGAATTCGCGAGTCGATGGACGGCTCGCCCACATCCCCACACGAGGACGGACGCTGTGATGCGCGGGAACGCCTGGTCGCGACGCGCCGAGGAGTTCGACGCCCTCGTCTCCGGCAAGGCCGGTGCCGGCGAGGACCACGCCGAGCTGCTCGAGCTGGTCGCCGCGCTGCGTGCCGTGCCGCCCGTGACGGCGCGTCCGGAGTTCGTCGCCTCGTTGCGCACCCAGCTGGTCGCGGCCGCCGAGCGCGAGCCCGCCCGGGTCGACGAGGAGCTGGCCGCCCGGCTCACCCCCCGGCAGCGCCGCGGCTCCCGCGAGCGCCGCCTGGCCGCCGTGGTCGGCGGCTTCGCCGTGGTCTCCGCCACCGGGTCGATGGCGATGGCGTCGCAGGGCGCCCTCCCGGGTGACGCGCTGTACCCCGTCAAGCGAGCGATCGAGAACGCCCAGACCAACTTCCAGGCCGACCCGGCGTCCAAGGCGGAGAGCCTGCTCACCCACGCCGAGTCGCGTCTCGGCGAGGTCGAGAAGCTGACGGCCCGAGGGGCGGACGCGGACGTCATCGCCGCGACCCTCGAGGACTTCACCGTCCAGACCGAGCAGGCGGCCGAGCTCGCGCTCGACGACTACGCCGCGACCGGCAAGGCCGAGCCGATCGCGGAGCTGCGGGCCTTCGCGGCCGACAGCATGGACGTGCTGGCCGCACTCCGGCCGGTGGTGCCGACGTCGGTCCGGCCGGTGCTGATCACCGCCACCCACACCGTCCACCAGGTCGACACCGCCGCGTGGGAGGCCTGCCCGACCTGCGCCGAGGGCGCGGTCACCGAGGTGCCCGACTTCGCCACGCAGCCCCTCAGCGCGGTCCTCAGCGGCAAGATCCCCGACCAGGCGTCGGTGACCCAGCCGGTGCGCAAGGCCGAGCGGCGGGCGCCCGCCAAGGAGACCGAGACCGAGACCGGCCAGGCGCCGGTGTCCCCGGACGAGACGCCCACCCTGCCCGCCGATCCCTCGGACGGCCCGACCAAGCCCGGCGACAAGCTGCGCGACAGGGTCGGCAAGGTCACCAGCGACCTGGGCCTCGGCGAGACGCCCGCGCCCAGCCCGTCCGGCGGCACGACCGACGAGAGCACCTCGCTGACCGGCACCCTCGTCGACGGCGTCACCGGCGTCCTCGGCGGCCTGCTGCGCTGACCGCTGGGGCGGACCTCCGCCCCCGCCTCGTCGCGACGCGTTCCCCACGCCGCGGCGGGCACCCGCGGCGCTCGGTACGCGCGCGGCCGGCGCGCTCGTCGTACGGCGCCGGGCCGGCTAGCGGAAGACCGACTCCCGCTGCACGAGCAGCCGGTAGAGGGTCTGCTGGATCGTCTCGCGCACCTGGTCGGTGACGTCGAAGACCAGCATCGGGTCCTCGGCGGCCCCGGCGTCGTACTCGTCGGTGCGGATGGGCTCGCCGAACTCCAGCAGCCACTTCGACGGCAGCGGCACCAGCCCCAGCGGGCCGAGCAGCGGGAACAGCGGCGTGATCGGGATGTAGGGGACGCCCAGCAGCCGCGCGAGCGACGGCACGTTGCCGACGAGCGGGTAGATCTCCTCGGCACCCACCACCGACAGCGGCACGATCGGCACACCGGTGCGCAGCGCCGCGGACACGAAGCCGCCGCGACCGAACCGCTGGAGCTTGTAGCGGTCGGAGAACGGCTTGCCGATGCCCTTGAACCCCTCGGGCCACACACCGACCAGCTCGCCGCCGCGCAGCATCCGCTCGGCGTCCTCGCTGCACGCGAGCGTGGCGCCGCCCTTGCGGGCGAGGGCACCCACGACGGGGAGCCGGAAGACCAGGTCGGCACCGAGCGGCCGGAGGTGGCGACCGGTGTGGTCGTGGATGGAGACCATCGTCATCAGTCCGTCGACGGGCACCGTGCCGGAGTGGTTGGACACCACCAGGGCGCCCCCGTCGGTCGGGATGTTCTCGACGCCGCGGACCTCGATCCGGAACCACTTCTGGGCGATCGGCCGCAGCGCGGCCATGAAGAACCGCTCGGTGACCTCCTGGTCGAAGCCGTACTCGTCGATCTCGTAGTCGCCGGTCACCCGGCGGCGCAGGAAGGCCAGCATGCGGGCGAGCTGCGGCTCCCACTGGTCGCCGAAGAGCTCCCGGCTCGCGTGCTGGAAGGCGGCGAGCCAGTCGCCGACCGGGATGCCGGCGAGCGGGCCCTGCTCCTGGACGCGCACCGGCGGGCGCCCGCCCGCGGCCGCGGTGGCCCGGGGGGGCGCGGCGGACTCGGCGGACTCGGCGAGCTGGTCGGTCGCGCCACCGGACTCTCCCGCCGGGGGTACGACGACCTCCGCCCCCTCCGAGGTGGCTCGCGGCTCCTCGTGCGCGGACGACCGGTCGCGACCGCCGGAAGCCGGCCGCCCGTTCGCGGCGCGCCGCGGGCTGCGCGGGGCATCGGGCTCGGGGTGGGCCGCCGGCCCGGTGCTCGTCGTACCGGCGTCGGTCGAGGCGGTCGGCTCGGGCGGCGCGGCCGGCTGACGTCCGTCCGGCCCCGGCGCGGGTCGCTTCTTCGCCGCGCCGTTGCCCTTGCCGCCGGCCAGGCCGCGGGCGGCGGCCGACGGCCGGGTGCCCGTGCCGCGGCCCTGTGGCCCGCGGGTGCCGATCGGGATGATCTCGGCGTCACCCATGCGGTCCTCCGGCGACGGTCAGCCGGGCGGGGGGCTCCTCGACCGGCGGGAGCTGGTCGGCGAGCGCGGCGAGCACCCGGTCGGTGCGGTGCGGTGCCGGCGGCAGGGTGGAGACGAACGCCGCGAACGCCTCGGCGGTGGTGTGCTCGGGCGCGAAGCCGAGGACCTCGCGCATCCGGGTGGTGTCCACGCCGCGCCCGTAGGTGAGGAACGCGACGAGCTCGGGCGAGAGGTCGGCGACCCGCGCCGACTTGAGCGTCGAGCCGAGGCCGCCGAAGGTGAACCCGGGCAGGGGCACGGTCACCTTGCCCGCCCGGCGCAGCGCCTGGGAGAGGACCATCAGGCCGTCGCCGGCGATGTTGAAGGTCCCGGTCGTGCCGCGGAGGACCGCGTGGCGCAGGACCCGGTGCAGGTCGTCCTCGTGGAGGAACTGCAGGCGTGGGTCGAAGCCGAGCACCGTGGGCACGACCGGCAGCCGGAAGTACGACGTCAGCGGGCTGACCACCTGGGGGCCGATGACGTTGGCGCAGCGCAGCAGGGTCACCGTCACGTCCGGGCGCCGCCGGGCGAAGCCGCGGACGTAGCTCTCGACCTCGGTGACGTCCTTGCCGTAGCCGCTGCGCGCGGGGCGGCGCGGCTCCATCTCCTCGGTGAACATCGCGGGATCGCGACTGCTGGCGCCGTACGCGGTGGTCGACGACTTCACGACGAGCTGGCGCACCTGCTCGGACTTCTGGCACGCGGCGAGGAGCTGCATCGTGCCGATGACGTTGAGCTCCTTCATCGTGCCGCGTGCTCCGCCGGAGCCCGGGGTGGCGATGACGCTCATGTGGACGACCGTGTCGACGTCCTCGCGGGCGATCACCTTGGCGATGACCGGGTTGCGGATGTCGGCGCGGACGAACGTGACGTCGCCGAGGTCGCCGCGCGGCGGACTGACGTCGACGCCGATCACGCGGTCGACGGCGGGGTCCGTGGCGAGCGTGCGCGCGAAGGTCCGACCCAGGTCCCGGGACACCCCGGTGACCAGGACCGTGCGCCCTGCGCCCATCGCCAGCGAACTCCTCCGGACCTCAGCCGGCGCGCGTCAGGGGCGCCGGCGCGACTGCGTGCCTACTTGCCGAGCTTGCGACGCTGCACCCGCGTCTTCTTCAGCAGCTTGCGGTGCTTCTTCTTCGCCATGCGCTTGCGGCGCTTCTTGATGACAGAACCCACGTGGACCTCTCCAGTCCGCCGGACAGCCTCGCCCGGCGTTGACGTACGACGCTCCGGCGGTGGCCGGAGCACGGCGTCAGCCTATCGGGGCGGTGCGAGGCCGGAAGAATCAGCGTCCGCCGTGGGACGGGCGCCGGTGGGCCGGGCCTCCTCGGGCGCCCTGCCGCCACCCCGGCCCGGCGACCGGGGCGCGTCCCTCCAGCCACAGCCGTCACAGCACCCCGGCCGGTTCTGCCACCTCTCGGGCATTGCAATGGCCGAGAAGTGCGGGAATCACCGGTTGACCGGTGATTCCTGAAGGCTGCCCGCCCACCCGGCCCGACGCGGCCGCCGGCCAGGGTCAGCCAGCGGAGTGGTCAGCCAGCGGAGTAGAAGGACTTCCGGAGGTAGTCGTTGACGTCGTCCTCGGTCACCCGGAACGACCGTCCGACGCGGACCGCGGGCAGGTCGCCGTTGTGGACGAGGCGGTAGACCGTCATCTTCGAGACCCGCATCATCGAGGCAACCTCAGCAATGGTCAGGAACTTGGGGTCCGGTAGGGACTCGGTGCGCTCGCGCGACGAGGGTGCCATGGCCAACCACTCTTTCTGCGCGTCCGTCACCGCCTTCCCCAGCTGTGAATCCTGCGGACGCCTCAGCGGTGAGAATAGGGCCCAATGTGACTCGTGGGGAAGAGATTCACCAATGAAAGTTCTGGGACGCGGCGTGTCCGCTTGACCGACAGGCTCGATCGGTCACGGCAGCGGGTCGAGTCCGTGCAGCGGGAACACCGCCGTCCGGGTCTCGTGGACCACCCGGTCCAGCCAGCGGTCGGGGTCGAACCCCTCCTCCCAGGGCCGGTGGTCGGTGAGCTTGTCGTCGGTCATCCGGAACGGCGCGGTACGGCGCAGCGTCTCGGTCACGTGCGCCCGCCACGCGCCGGGCAGTGGCGTGGTCGGGTCGAGGGGACGGCCGGCCAGCACGGCGAGCAGGTGGCCCCACGCCCGCGGGACCACCTCGACGAGCGCGTAGCCGCCACCGCCGGTGGCCACCCACCTCCCGCCGGCGACCTCGTGCGCCAGCCCGTGGAGCGCGACGTACGCCGCGCGCTGGCCGTCGACGCTCAGCATCAGGTCGGCGAGGGGGTCGGCGGCGTGGGAGTCGCAGCCGTGCTGGGTGACCAGCACGTCGGGGGCGAACTCCCGCAGCAGCGGCGGCACGACGGCGTGGAAGGCCCGCAGCCACCCGCTGTCCCCCGTGCCGGGCGGCAGCGCGACGTTGACCGCCGAGCCGGCGGCGTCCGGTCCGCCGACGTCCTTGGCGAACCCGGTGCCGGGGAAGAGGAACTGGCCGGACTCGTGCAGCGAGATGGTGAGCACCCGGGGGTCGTCCCAGAAGATCCGCTCGACGCCGTCGCCGTGATGCACGTCGACGTCGACGTACGCCACCCGCTCGGCGCCCTGGTCGAGCAGCCACTGGATGCCGACCGCGACGTCGTTGTAGATGCAGAAGCCGCTCGCGCGGTCGGGCATGGCGTGGTGCAGGCCGCCGGAGATGTTCGCGCTGTGCACGCTCTCACCGCTCCACACCTGCCGGAACGCCTCGAGGCTGGCGCCGACGACGTGGGCCGCGGCGTGGTGCATGCCGCGGAACACGGGGTTGTCCTCCGTGCCGAGCCCGAACCGCTCCTCCCCCGGCGCCGGCCGGGCCCCCATCCGCTGGACCGCCTCGATCAGCGCCGGGTCGTGCACGGTGACGATCTGGTCGTCGGTGGCGACCGGGGCGTCGACGCAGCGCAGCCCCTCGGGTCCGATCACGCCCAGCTCGGTTGCGAGCCGGATGGTGAGGTCGACGCGCACCGGCGCCATCGGGTGGTCGGGCCCGAAGTCGTACTCGGTCAGGGTGGGGTCGAACACCACGCTCGACGGCCCGGAGCAGGCGACCTCGTGCGCAGTCATGCCCCGCAACGTACCCGGCGGCCCGGCGACCCTTTCCGGCCGTTCCACCCACCGTCCGGCCGATCCGACCGTACGCTCCGGGCAGCGGCCAGACCTCGGGCGCTGCCCTCTCAGCAAAGGACCCCCCATGTCCCCATGGACCGCACGCCCGCTGCGCGTGCTGCTCGGCACGACCACCGGGGCGGCGCTGTTGGCCGCCGGCCTCGTCGCTGCACCGAACCCGGCGGTCGGAGCGCCCGGGGACGACCCGGCCTGCCCGGCGGCGTACCCCGCGGCCGACCTGGCCCTCGGCCAGCAGGTGACCGGCGCGACGACGGCCGGCAGCTACCGCCGCGCCGGCGTGGAGCACGACTCGCGGGTCACGCCTGAGGCGTTCTCCGGCTTCTACCGCGGCACGATCGAGGACCCGGCCGGGGACCTCCTGGTGTTCGAGCTCGAGGGGTCGCGGATCACCCGCCCGGACGGCACCGTCGACGCCGGGGTCTGGTCCGGCATCTCCGGCTCGCCGCTATACGCCGCCGACGGTCGCCTCGTCGGGGCCGTGTCCTACAGCTTCGGCAGCAACCAGGCCTCGGTGTTCGCCGGGGTGACGCCCGCCGCGGACCTCTACGACCTGCTGGAGCCCGCCGCTCCGGCCGCGGAGCCCACCCGGATCGTGCCGGGCGAGTCCGAGCTCCGGATGCTGGCTCGCCAGGGGATGCCGTCGGCGACCGCGTCGGCCGGCGCGGTGCGGCTGAGCCCCGAGACGCAGGTCGCCGGGCTCGGGAGCCGGCTCGAGGAGCGGATGCTGCGCGCGATCGCCCGGAAGGCGGGGGTCGCCCTGCCCCGGGCCGTCGGCGGCGGCGGGAGCCAGGCGGAGCCGATCGAGATCGTGCCCGGCGGCAACGTGGCCGCAGCCCACAGCCACGGGTCGCTGGCGCTGTACTCCGTCGGCACCGCGGCCGCCGTCTGCGACGGCGTGGTGATCGGCTACGGCCACGCGGACCAGTGGTCGCCCGCGCCGCGGACGATCCACGGCGCCTCGACGGTGTTCGTCCAGGAGGACGGGGCCTGGTCGTTCAAGATCACCAACCTCGGCGCCCCGGTCGGCGAGCTCCTCCACGACAGGCTCAACGGGATCACCGGCCGCCTGGGACCGCTGCCCGACTCGGCGTCGGTCGGCGTGACCACCCAGGGGCCCAAGCCCCGGTCCACGAGCTCGGAGGTCGTGGACCCCGAAGCGCTTCCCTACCTGGTGGCCAACCAGGCCTACCGGGACGCGGTCCTGACCCTGGACGAGTCGGCCGGCGGCGAGGCCACGGTCGCGTGGTCCATCGACTACCTGCGCGCCGACGGGACGCCCGGCACCTTCAGCCGGTCGCAGCGGTACGCGAGCCGGTACGCCGTGGCCGAGGAGGTGCCCAGCGACGTGGCCGGCGACCTCGAGACCATCTTGGCCAACCCGTTCGAGCAGGTCACCGTCACCGGGGTGAGCGTCCACCAGGACGTCTCCCGGGTCTACCGGGCCTACGAGCTGGGCCGGGTCGAGGTGCGCCGGGGCCACCGCTGGGTGCGGGTGCGCGACCGCCAGCGGCTCGTCGTCCGCCCGGGCAGCGTGCTCAAGGTGCGGGTCAACCTCCGCAGCGCCCAGGGAGCCACCGGCCTGGCACCGCGGAGCAAGGCGTTCTGGGTGAGGGTGCCGCGTGGGGCCATGGGCAACGGCGAGCTGGTCGTCCACGGCCACGGCGGCTCCTTCTGGGACGACCCCGAGGAGTGGTATGACGAGGAGGACGAGGGCTGGGAGATCGCCGACACCCCCGAGCCCAGGACCTTCGACGAGATGCTCCAGGCACTCGCGTCCGAGCCGCGGCAGGACCGGGTCGAGGTGACCGCGACCATCCCGGCCCGCACCCGGCTGGTCGTCCGCAGCTCCACGTGGGACGCCTCGGCCGTGGTCAGCGGCAGCCACTCCCTGCGCCTGGCGTACCGGCGGTGACCCGGCGGCCCCCGGGGGGCCGGGTGGCTCCGGGCCGGTGGTGAGCGCCCCCGCGACGGGGCGCTGTCGGAGGCCGCTGGCACACTGCACCGCATGACGATCCGGGCGCTGCTCCTCGACCTGGACGACACCCTGGTCGACCACCGGGGGGCGGCCGACCGCGGCCTTCGGACGTGGCTCGCCGGGCTCGGCCTGGCCGAGACGCCGTCCGACCTCGAGTCCCACGTGGAGCGGTGGTTCGCCCTGGAGGCGCGGCACTACGAGCGCGCCCAGCGCCGCGAGCTGAGCCACGCCGAGCAGCGCCGGGTGCGGATCCGGGAGTTCCTCCCCGGCTGGGACCTCGCCGACGACGCCCTGGCCGACGACGTCTTCGCCGGCTTCCTCGGCTGCTACCAGGCTGCCTGGCGCGCGTTCGACGACGCGTCCGCCGTGGTCGAGCGGGCGCTCGCCGGCGGCCTGAGGGTGGGCGTGCTGACCAACGGCGAGCGCGCCATCCAGACCGAGAAGCTGCGCCGCACCGGCCTGCTGCGCGACGACGTGCCCGTCTTCGCGTCCTCCCACCTGCCGGCAGCGAAGCCGGACCCGCGCGCCTACCTCACCGCCTGCACGGCCCTCGGCGTCGACCCGGCCGCGACGCTGATGGTCGGCGACTCGCTGCGCCACGACGTCGTCGGGGCGACCCGCGCCGGGCTCAGCGCCCTGCTGCTCGACCGCCCGGGGTGGTACGACGCCGACCGCGCCGGCGTGCGCGTCGACACCGTGCGCGGGCTCGACGAGCTGACCTGGGCCGCCGTCGCCCGCTGAGCGACGGTTGTCCTGCGGCGGCGGCTACGAGCCGAGCTCGCGCGACCGGTCGCGCGCCGCCTCCAGCGCGGCGAGGAACGCCGCGCGCACCCGGTGCACCTCCAGCTCGCGCAGGGCCGCCGCCGTCGTCCCGCCGGGCGAGGTGACCTGCTCGCGGAGCACGGCGGGATGCTCGCCGGTCTCCCGCAGCATCGCCGCCGAGCCGACGACGGTCTGCAGCGCCAGCTCGTGGGCCGTGGTGCGCGGCAGGCCAAGGTGCACGCCGGCCTCGATCATCGCCTCCACCACGAAGAACACGTAGGCGGGACCGGAGCCGCTGATCGCGGTCACCGCGTCCTGCTGCCGCTCCGGGACGCGGACCACCCGGCCCACCGACGCCATCAGCTCCTCGGCCTCGGCGAGGTGCGCGTCGTCGCAGTGGGTGCCGGGCGAGATCGCGGCCATCCCCTCGTCGACCAGGGCCGGGGTGTTGGGCATGACCCGCACGACGGCGACCCCGTCCGGCACCCGGGACTCGATGAACGCGGTCGTGATCCCCGCGGCCAGCGACACGAGCAGCTGGCCGGGGCGCAGCGCCGGGGCGATCTCCGCCAGCACGTCGGCCATGTCCTGCGGCTTCACCACGAGCAGCACGGTCTCCGCCGCGGCGGCGGCCGCGGTGTCGGCGGCCACGTCGACGCCGTACTTGTCCTTGAGCTCGGCGGCGCGCTCGGGCCGCTTCTCGACGACGACGAGCTGGTCGAGGCCGCGGCCGGCGCGGATCAGGCCGGAGAGCAGGGTCTCGCCCATCACGCCGGCGCCGATCACGGCGGTCCGCCTCAGGTCACTCACGGTGCTCGCCCCCGGCTCACTTCTTGGAGATCAACGACGTGAGGAACAGTGACAGGTTCTGCGGACGCTCCGCCAGTCGTCGCATGAGGTAGCCGTACCACTCGCCGCCGTAGGGCAGGTAGACCCGCATCCGCTCGCCGGCGTCGGCCAGCCGCCGCTGCTCAGCGGGGCGGATGCCGTAGAGCATCTGGAACTCGTAGCTGCCCGGCGCGCGGCCGTAGCGCGAGGCGAAGGACGTGGCGATCTCGACCAGGCGGGGGTCGTGCGTCGCGACCATCGGGTAGCCCTCGCCGCTCATCAGCACCTTCAGGCACCGGACGTAGGAGCGGTCGACCTCGGCGGGGTCGGTGTAGGCGACCTCGGCCGGCTCGTCGTAGGCGCCCTTGCACAGCCGCACCCGGCTGCCGGGACCGGCGAGCGCCCGGCAGTCGTCCTCCGTGCGGTGCAGGTAGGCCTGCAGCACCGCGCCGGTGCCGGGGAAGTCCCGGCGCAGCTCACGCACGATCGCGAGCGTCGCGTCGGTGGTGGTGTGGTCCTCCATGTCGATGGTGACGGTGGTGCCGGCGCCCGCGGCGGCCCGGCAGATCGCGCGGGCGTTCCCCAGGGCCACCCGCTCGCCATCGTCGAGGCGCAGCCCGATCGCGGTCAGCTTCACCGACACCTCGGCGCGGTCGGCGAGGCCGGCATCGACCAGCCGGGCGAGGAGGGTGCGGTAGGCCTGGACGGTGTCGTTCGCCTGCGCCTCGTCGAGCGTCTCCTCGCCGAGGAAGTCGATCGTGGTCTCGATCCCGTCCGCCGCCAGCTCCCGCACCGCGCGGACGGCGTCGGCCACGTCCTCCCCGGGCACGTAGCTGCGCACCATCGCGGCCGAGAGCGGCAGCGTGGTGACGATCCGCTTGACCGCGGCGCTGCGCGACAGCAGGAGCAGGGAGTCCCGGACGGGTCGCATGGGGCAAACCTACGGCGGCCCGCGTCGCGCCCGTCAGTCGGTACGACGCCGCAGCGTGGCCGCGCCGAGCGCCAGCGCCGCCACGGCGAACCCGGCGACGATGCCGACGTCGGCCCACACCTCGCCGGTGCTCTCGCTCGTCGCGAGGTGCTGCATGGCGTCGACGGCGTAGGAGAGGGGCAGCGCGTCGGAGGTCCACTCCAGGACGGTGGGCAGCCGGTCGCGCGGGACGAGCAGGCCGCAGAGCAGGATCTGCGGCACCACCACGGCGGGCAGGAACTGCACGGCCTGGAACTCGGTGCGGGCGAAGGCGGAGACGAAGAGGCCGAGGGCCGTGCCGAGCACGGCGTCCGCGATGCCGACGACGCCGAGCAGCACCGCCGGTCCCCGCAGGTCCAGGTCGAGCAGCCCGACCGAGACCCCCGCGGCCAGGGCCGCCTGGGCGGCGGCGACCACACCGAAGGCCAGGGCGTAGCCGACCAGGAAGTCCAGCTTGCCCAGCGGCATGGTGAACAGCCGCTCGAGGGTGCCGCCGGACCGCTCCCGGAGCGTGGTCACGCTGGTCACCAGGAACATCACGAAGAACGGGAAGATTGCCAGCAGCGCCGGCCCCACGCGGTCGAACACCTGGGGGGTGGCGTCGAAGATCCACCACAGCAGGGCCTGGAGCAGGCACGGCAGGACCAGCAGCATCGCCAGCGTGCGGTGGTCGCGCCGCAGCTGCACCAGCACCCGCCCGGCGACCGCGAGGGTGACCCGGGCGCTCATGCCGCGTGCCCGTCGACGAGGGCGAGGAACGCCGTCTCCACGTCGGCGGCCCCGGCCCGCCGCTTGACCGCCTCCGGGGAGTCCTGGGCGATGATCCGCCCCTCACGCATCAGCAGCAGCTGGTCGCACCGCTCGGCCTCGTCCATCACGTGGCTGGAGACCAGCACCGCGGTGCCGCGCTCGGCGATCCGGTGGAAGAGCGCCCACAGGTCCCGGCGGAGCACCGGGTCGAGCCCGACCGTCGGCTCGTCGAGCACCAGCAGCGCCGGCTCCCCGAGCAGGGCGACCGCGAGGCCGACCCGCGACCGCTGGCCGCCGCTGAGCCGGCCCGCCACCGCGTCGCGGTGGCTGCCGAGGTCGACCGCGTCGAGGGCCGCGTCGACCGCGGCGGCCGGCCTGCCCAGCACCCGCGCGAAGAAGCGCAGGTTCTCGGCGACCGACAGGTCGTCGTACACGCTGGCGGACTGCGTCTGGTAGCCGATCCGGTCGCGGAGCGGCGGGCTGCCGGCCGGCTCCCCGAGCACGGTCACCCGCCCGCCCGCGACCCGCTGCACGCCCACGACGCTGCGCAGCAGCGTGGACTTGCCGCAGCCCGACGGGCCGAGGAGGCCGGTGACACCCGTGCCGATGCGCAGGTCCAGACCGTCGAGCACCACCCGACCGCCGCGGACGACCCGCAGGCCCGCGACCTCGACCACGTAATTCATCATGTGTTGAATAATGCGCCTGCGAAGGCCCCCGCGCAAGACCCCGAGGTGCCCTACGGGAGGTCGACGGTGAAGAGCCGGTCCAGCACCGGCGCGTAGATCGCCACCACGTCGTCGGCGGCCAGCGAGGCGACCGGCTCGATCCGGAGCAGGTAGCGCACCAGGATCAGCCCGAGGATCTGGCTGGCGGCCAGCGGCATCCGACGGGCCGGCTCGTCCAGGCCGAGCAGCTCGCCCACCGGCTGGAGCACCACGGGGAGGAAGCCCTCGGTGACCAGCCGGGCGCCGCCGGGCTCGAGGAGGCGGCGGACCACCGCGAGCAGCCCGGGCTGCAGCGCGGGGTCGTCCCACACCCGCAGGAAGGCGCGCAGGACCCGCTCCCCTGGGCCGGTGGCCGGGTCGCTGTTCGCGATCCCCTCGGCGATCGCCGCCCGCGGGTCCACCGGCAGGTCGAGCGCAGCCACGAACAGGTCGTCCTTGGAGCCGAAGTAGTGGTGCACCAGGGCGGGATCGACGGCGGCGTCGAGCGCGACGGCGCGGATCGTCGTACCGGAGAAGCCGGCGTCGGCGAACCGCCGCCGGGCGGCCGCGAGGATCGCGGCGCGGGTGTCGGGACTGCCCCGCCGCCGGCCGCGGGCGGGCGCGGTCACGCCGGATCCGCGTCGGGACCGGCCGGTACGCCGCTGAGGTGCTCCACGGCGAACTCCAGCGACTCCCTCAGGTCGGCCTCGCGCTCCTCGCGCGTGGTGCACCGCCGGGTGTTGATCTCCAGCACGACCTCGCCGGCGAAGCCGGTGCGCGCCAGGTGCTGCAGGAACGCCGCGGCGCCCACCTCGCCACGGCCCGGCACGAGGTGCTCGTCCTTGGCGGAGTCGGTGCCGTCGGTGAGGTGCACGTGGCGGAGCCGGTCGCCGAGGCGCTGCGCCATCGCGATCGGGTCCGACTGCGCGATGGCGGCGTGGGACAGGTCGATGGTGGTGTTGGCGTAGGGCTCGTCGGAGGGATCCCAGCCGGGCAGGTACATCTCGAGGTAGCGCCGCGAGGAGGCGCGCCACGGATACATGTTCTCGACGGCGAAGGCGATGCCGGTCGACTCCTCGAGCGCGGCGATGCCGTTGAGGAAGTCGCGGGCGTACTCCTTCTGCCAGCGGAACGGCGGGTGCACCACGACCACCTCGGCACCCACCGCGAGCGCCATCTCCGCGGAGCGCTCGAGCTTGCCCCACGGCTCCAGGCCCCACACCCGCTGGGTGAACAGCAGGGTGGGCGCGTGGACGGCGCTGACCGGCACCGCGTGGTGGTCCATCAGCTCGCGGACGGCGTCGGTCTGCTGGGAGAGGGCGTCGATGCCGACCATCACCTCGACGGCCTCGTAGCCGAGGCTGGCGGCGTAGCCGAAGGCGTGCGCCGTCGACTCGGGATAGACCGAGCTGGTGGAGAGGCCGATCCGGGGCCGGCCGGCAGCGGGATCGGCGCTCACGGCTCGTCGAGGAAGCCGAGCTTGTCGATCCGCTCCAGGATCACGCCCTCGCGCAGCGCCCAGGGGCAGATCTCCAGCTCGGAGAGGTCGAAGATGTCCATGCACGCCTCCGCGACCAGCGCGCCCGGCACGATCTGGTGGGCACGGCTCGCCGAGACGCCCGGCAGCGCGGCGAGCTCCTCGGGAGCCATCTGCACCAGCTTGGGTATCCAGCGCCGCAGCTCGTCGAGCGGGAGCACCCGAGGCGTCAGCGGCCCGTGGTCGGACGGCGCTGCGCCGCAGATCCGGGCCAGCGAGCGGAAGGTCTTCGAGGTGGCGGCCGCACGGTGGGTGGTGCCCGCACGCAGCAGGTGGCCGGCGTCGCGGGCGATCTCGGCGCGGATCCGCCGGCGGACCTGGCGCAGCCGCTCGTCGTCGGGCTGCTCGGCGAACTCCTGGCGCGCCAGCCGGGCCGCACCCAGCGGCAGCGACCACGCGACGTCGGGCCGCTCGTCGGTGCCGGCCGCGATCTCCAGCGAGCCGCCACCGATGTCGAAGACCGCGAGCCGCCCCGCGGACCAGCCGAACCAGCGTCGTACGGCGAGGAAGGTGAGGCGGGCCTCGTCCTCACCGGGCAGCACCTCGATCCGCACCCCGGTCCGGTCCTCGACGTGGGCCAGGACGGCCTCGGCGTTGCCGGAGTCGCGCACCGCCGAGGTCGCGAAGCACAGCATCTCCTCGCAGCCCTTCTCCTCGGCGACCCGCACGGCCTGCGAGGTGAACGCCGTCAGCGCGTCGACGCCGGTCTGCGAGACGTGTCCGTCGGCATCGAGGTGCTCGGCGAGGCGGAGCGGCTCCTTGTAGGAGTAGGCGGGGAGCGGGGCCGCCCCGCTGTGGGCGTCCACCACCAGGAGGTGACCGGTGTTCGAACCGATGTCGAGCACGCCCAGCCGCATGGGTCCACGGTACTAGCAGCGATGCGACCGGGCGCCGTGGCTCAACTACCATGGGGCCGGTGCCCGAGGTCCCGCTCGACTTCCCCCGCGCCTGGGTGGAGTTCGCCAATCCCGCCGACGACAGCGAGGTGCTGCGGTGCGACCTGACGTGGCTGACGTCGTCGTTCACCTGCGTCTTCGGCAGCGGCTGCGCCGGCATCTACGCCGACGCCCCTGACGTCGGCTGCTGCACCCTCGGCGCGCACTTCGCCGACAAGGACGACGAGCGGCGGGTCGAGGCGTTCGTCGAGCAGCTCACGCCGGCGCACTGGCAGGCCCACCCCGGCCGGCCGGTGCGCCGCAAGGACTGGGTGGAGAAGGACGAGGACGGCGAGCGGAAGACCCGGATGCACGTGGTCGACGGCCAGCGCTCGTGCGTCTTCGCCAACCGCAACGACTTCGCCGCCGGCGCGGGGTGCGCGCTGCA
The DNA here is from genome assembly GCF_051280635.3 of Nocardioides proteolyticus. Classification (NCBI taxonomy): domain Bacteria; kingdom Bacillati; phylum Actinomycetota; class Actinomycetes; order Propionibacteriales; family Nocardioidaceae; genus Nocardioides; species Nocardioides proteolyticus. Next base: position 16,621 of record NZ_JBNBPO030000015.1, read on the forward strand.
CGCCCTCGCGGTCGAGCAGGGGCGCAACCCGCTGGAGACCAAGCCGGACGTGTGCTGGCAGCTGCCGATCCGTCGTACCTTCCGCGAGGTGGAGCGGATGGACGGCACCAGCTACACCGAGGTCTGCATCACCGAGTACGACCGCCGCGGCTGGGGGCCCGGCGGGCACGACCTGGACTGGTACTGCTCGGGCAACACCGAGGCGCACGTGGCGGTGGAGCCCGTCTACGTCACCAACGCCGCCGAGCTGGTAGCACTGATGGGACAGGCGGCGTACGACGAGCTGGTGCGCCACTGCGAGGCGCACCTGCGCTCGCGCAGCGCCCTGGCGCTGCATCCGGCCGACCCGCGCTGACCCCCCTCGACCGGACCGGCGGTCGTCCGGTCCGAGTCTCGACGTCAAGAGACCGGGACCCCGGCGCAGGGGCGGCGGGCGGGCGGGTCGAGAATGTCGACATGCGCCTGGACCACCTCTCCTACGCCGCGGGGCCGGACGGCCTCGAGAGCACCGCAGCCCGGCTGGGTGCCGCGATCGGGCGCGAGTTCCTCGACGGCGGGGTGCACCCCCGCTTCGGCACTCGCAACATGGTCCTGCCCCTGGCGGACCGGACCTACCTCGAGGTCGTGGAGGTGCTCGACCACCCCGCCTCCGACAAGGCGCCGTTCGGCCAGGCCGTCCGCGCGCGCTCCGCGCTCGGCGGCGGCTGGCTGGGCTGGGTCGTGGCCGTCCCGGACATCAGCGTGGTCGAGCAGCGGCTCGGGCGCGAGGCGGCGCTCGGCAGCCGGCACCGCCCCGACGGCACCAAGCTGCTGTGGAAGCAGATCGGCGTCAACGGCCTGATCGCCGACCCGCAGCTGCCGTTCTTCATCGAGTGGGACATCCCCGACGAGCTACACCCCTCGGCCGGCGGTGACGGCTCGGTGTCGCTCGCCGGGATCGAGATCGCCGGCGACCCCCGCCGGGTCAGCGAGTGGCTCGGCGAGACCGTCGAGGCGCCGCTCGAGGACGTCAAGGTCGAGTGGGTGGCGCCGCACGGCACCCCGGGCATCCTCGCCGCGCAGGTCCAGACGCCCCGCGGCATCGTCCGGATCTGAGGCCGGTCGCCGGGGCGATCCCCAGCCCCAACATCTGGAAGCACACCGCCACCTACGAGCTGGAGAACCGCGCCGCCGACCCCGACGGGCGGCTCTGGGAGGCGATGACGCGGCGGGCGTCGTGGGACCGACGCGTGGTGCTCGACCTGGGCTGCGGCTCGGGCTTCCACCTCCCGCGCTTCGCCGAGTCCGCCGCGCGCGTGGTCGGCGTGGAGCCGCACCCGGGGCTCCAACGCCTGGCCGCCCGCCGCTGCCGAGCCCTGCCGAACGTCGAGGTGCTGCTCGGCACCGCCCAGGCGGTGCCGCTCCCCGACGCGTCCGTGGACGTCGTGCACGCCCGGTGGGCCTACTTCTTCGGCCCGGGCTGCGAGCCCGGGCTCGCCGAGCTGGAGCGGGTCGTCCGCCGCGGCGGCACCGCGATGGTGATCGACAACGACGGCTCCCGCTCCACCTTCGGCGCCTGGTTCCGCCGCGGCTTCCCCCACCTCCCCCCGCCTGCCGAGATCGAGCGGTTCTTCACGATGCGCGGCTGGACCCTCGACCGCGTCGACATGGGCTGGCGCTTCGCCACCCGCGCCGACCTCGAGGCCGTGGTGCGCATCGAGCTCCCCACCGACACCGCTGAGGAGATCCTCCGCCACCACCCCGGCCTCGAGGTCGACTACGCCGTCAACCTCTGGACCCGCTCCTTCTGACCCCACGAGGTGGGAGGTTCCGGCGCGCGAGGTGGGAGGGTTCGGCGCGCGAGGTGGCAGGTTTCGGCGCACGAGGTGGGAGGTTCCGGCGCACGAGGTGGGAGGGTTCGGCGCGCGAAGTGGGAGGGTTCGGCGCACGAGGTGGGAGGGTTCGGCGCGCGAAGTGGGAGGGTTCGGCGCACGAGGTGGGAGGTTTCGGCGCACGAGGTGGCAGGCTCCGGCGCACGAGGTGGCGGGCTACGGCGCGGTCGACGCGCGTACGGCGAGCGTCGGCTCCAGGAGCACCCCGCGGGCGTCGTACGGGCGGGGGCCGAGGATGCCCGCGAGCGCGCGCACCAGCTCGACCGCGACGTCCTCCAGCGGCTGTCGCACCGACGTGAGCCCCGGCGGCACCACCTGGGCGACCTGGCTGTCGTCGAAGCCGGCGACGGCCACGTCGCGGCCGGCGCGCAGCCCGCGGTCGGCGAGAGCGTGCAGCACTCCCACGGCGAGGGTGTCGGAGGCGCACGCGAACGCCGACGGTCGTACGACGTCCAGGAGGGACGCCGCCGCCTCCCGACCCGCGCGCACGGTGTCGTCGACGGCAGCCTCCAGGCCGGTGACCGGCAGGCCGTGTGCGCCCATCGCCCGGCGCCAACCCGCACGCCGGTCCTCGCCGATCCGCGACCCCGGCTGCCAACCGATCCACGCGATCCGCGTGTGTCCGAGGGCGACCAGGTGCTCGACGGCGAGCTGTACGCCGGCCGATCCGTCGACGTCGACCCACGGATGCGTGGCACCCGGGTCGTCCCACGGCCGGCCGAAGGCGACGAACGGCGCGCCGCGTGCGGCGAGGCCGACGGCCTGCGGGTTGCCCAGGTAGGTGTCGGTCACCACGAAGGCGTCGACGGACGTGGAGCGGAGGAGGTCGTCGTACCCGGCCATGGGGTCGGGCGCCTCGCCCGGGTCCAGGCCGGGGCCGGCGAACAGCAGCACGTGGTAGCCGGCCCGGTGCGAGGCCTCGACGAGCGCGCGGACGAAACGGTCCATCGCCGTGTTGGCCGTGAACTCCTGCGCCGGCGAGAGGCGCAGCCCGACAAGTCTGGACGAGCGCGTGCGCAGGTGGCGGGCCGCCTGGTTGGGCGTGTAGCCGAGCTCGTCGATCACGGCCTGCACACGGGCGAGCGTGCTGGGACGGAGCAGGTCGGGATTGTTGATCGCGTTGGAGACCGTCTGCCGCGACACCCCGGCACGCTCGGCGACGTCGGCGAGCGTCGGCGGCAGACGAGGGTCCTCCACCGCTCGATCCTCGCACCTCGTACGCCGGAACCCGCCACCTCGCGCGCCGAAACCCGCCACCTCGCGCGCCGAAACCCGCCACCTCGCGCGCCGAAACCCGCCACCTCGCGCGCCGGAACCTGCCACCTCGCGTGGCGGACGGGGCTGTGTCGGTCGGGTGGCCTACGGTCGGGGCATGGCCGGTTCGAAGACACGTTCGAGTTATCGCTGCTCCGAGTGCGGGTGGAGCACGGCGAAGTGGGCGGGGCGCTGCGGGGAGTGCCAGGCGTGGGGGTCGGTGGCGGAGGTGGCGGCCGCCGCGGCGGCCACGCCCAGCGGGCGCACCACCGCGGCCCCGGTCACCGCGCCGGCGGTGCCGATCGGGCAGGTCTCCGCGGACCAGGCGGTGCACTCACCCTCCGGCGTGCCCGAGCTCGACCGAGTGCTCGGCGGCGGGCTGGTGCCGGGAGCCGCCGTGCTGCTGGCCGGCGAGCCGGGCGTCGGCAAGTCCACGATGCTGCTCGAGGTCGCCGCGCGCACCGCCCAGCGCGCACAGCGCACGCTCTACGTCACCGGCGAGGAGTCGGCCGCACAGGTCCGGCTGCGCGCCGACCGCACCAGCGCCGTGCACGACGAGCTCTTCCTCGCCGCCGAGACCGACCTCGGCGCCGTCCTCACCCACATCGAGCAGACCCGACCCGCGCTCGTCGTCGTCGACTCGGTGCAGACCATCGGCGCCTCCGGCGTCGACGGCGTGCCCGGCGGGGTGACCCAGGTCAAGGAGGTCGCCCAGGCCCTGGTCCGGGTGGCGAAGACCCGCGACATCACCGTCGTGATGATCGGCCACGTCACCAAGGACGGCTCGATCGCCGGCCCGCGGGTGCTCGAGCACCTCGTCGACGTCGTGCTGCACTTCGAGGGCGACCGCGACTCCCGGTTCCGGATGCTTCGCGCGGTCAAGAACCGCTTCGGCCCGGTCGACGAGGTGGGCTGCTTCGACCTGGGCCCCGACGGCATCACGGCGGTCGAGGACCCGACCGGCATCTTCGTGGAGCGCCACCACGGCCGGGTCCCCGGCACCTGCGTCGCGGTGACGATGGAGGGGCGCCGTCCGCTGCTGGCCGAGGTGCAGTCGCTGGTCACGATGTCGCCCACCGAGCGGCCCCGGCGCACCACCTCCGGCCTCGACGGCTCGCGGCTGGCGATGGTGCTCGCGGTCCTGCAGCAGCACTGCGGCGTCCGGCTCCACCAGCACGACGTCTTCGCCTCGACGGTCGGCGGCGCGCGGCTGACCGACCCGGGCAGCGACCTGGCGGTGGCCGTGGCGCTGGCCTCGGCGACGTTCGTGAGCCCGCCGCCCGCAGGGGTGGTGGCGATGGGCGAGATCGGGCTGTCCGGCGAGCTGCGCCGCGTCCGCGACCTCCCCCTGCGGCTCGCGGAGGCGGCGCGGCTGGGCTTCGCGATGGCCGTGGTGCCCGCCGATCCCGGCACCGCCCAGGGCGTACGCCGCAGCAGCAGCGACCGGACGGTCGACGGCATGCGGGTGGTCGAGGCCCCCGACGTGGCCACCGCCCTCCGGCTGCTCCACCTCGACCGCCGCACCAAGCACGCGCTGGAGGTGGTGGACGGCGCCGACGAGGGCTGAGGCGGGCGATCGGGGAAACGGCGGTGTGGGCTGTCCGGGTCACGGATAGGGTACGACCGACCGGCGCCGCCGGTCGGCGACGAGGACCAGCAGGGAGAGTGCCGTGGTGACCGACGGGAACGCCGATCCCCGGCTCCGCGAGACGCTCGCGTCCATCGCGCCCGGCACGTCGCTGCGCGACGGCCTGGAGCGCATCCTCCGCGGCCGCACGGGCGCGCTGATCGTGCTCGGCCACGACAAGCTCGTGGAGAGCCTGTGCACGGGCGGCTTCGAGCTCGACGTACCGTTCACCGCCACCGGCCTGCGCGAGCTGGCCAAGATGGACGGCGCGATCATCGTCGACAGCGCGCTCACCCGGATCATCCGCGCCGCGGTGCACCTGATGCCCGACCAGAGCATCCCCTCCGACGAGACCGGCACCCGCCACCGCACGGCCGACCGGGTCGCCAAGCAGACCGGTCACCCGGTGATCTCGGTGTCGCAGTCGATGCAGATCATCGCCGCGTACGTCGGCGACACCCGCCACGTGCTGGAGGACTCCGGCCAGATCCTCTCCCGCGCCAACCAGGCGCTCGCGACGCTCGAGCGCTACAAGCTGCGGCTCGACGAGGTCTCCAGCACGCTGTCCGCCCTGGAGATCGAGGACCTGGTCACCGTCCGCGACGTCGCCGTCGTGGCCCAGCGGCTGGAGATGGTGACCCGGATCGCCCGCGAGATCGAGGACTACGTGCTCGAGCTCGGCACCGACGGTCGGCTGCTCGCGCTCCAGCTCGAGGAGCTGATCACGGGCGTGGACACCGAGCGCGAGCTGGTGATCCGCGACTACGTGCCGTCCCGCCGCCGCAGCCGCGACCCCAACGAGCAGCTGGTCAAGCTCGAGGGCCTCTCCGCGACCGACCTGGTCGACCCCGCGTCGGTGGCCAAGGTGCTCGGCATCGGCGGCGGCGAGCACCTCGACGGCGCGGTCGCGCCGCGCGGCTACCGGCTGCTGACGAAGGTCCCCCGCCTGCCCGCGACGGTCATCGAGGGGCTGGTCGACCACTTCGGCACCCTGCAGAAGCTGCTTTCGGCGGGCATCGACGACCTCCAGGCCGTCGAGGGCGTGGGCGAGCTCCGCGCGCGCAGCGTCCGGGAGGGCCTCAGCCGGCTGGCGGAGTCGACGATCCTCGAGCGCTACGTCTGAGCGCTCAGCGCGACTTCCTGGCCTTGCCCCGCTTGCCCTTCGGCGTGGCCTCGATCGTCCTCGGCGCCGGCGACGCGAGCGAGAAGTCGGTCTCCACCGGCTCACCGCCGAGCGCGGCGGCCGCGATGGTGTAGTCCCCGGGAAGGACCCACTCGGTGGCGCGGCGGCAGCCCTCCGCGGACTCCCGGGCGTTCCAGCTCAGCCGCACCACGGTCGGCACGGCCCGCCGTACGACGACGGACTCGGTGGGCACGGCCTTGCGGCAGTGCTGGGTGGTCCAGAGGGCACCGGAGGGACGGGCGATCCGCACGGTGATCGTGTCGGGCGCGACCTTCCACGTGCACGCCTCGGCCGCGATGGTCTGCAGCGACAGCGCGATGGCCACGTCGCGGCCCGCGACGGCCGACTCGTCGACGCTGGGCGTGACCCGCACGTCGGCGGCCTCGCAGGTGCCCTCGGGCGCCGCGAGCGTCGGCGTGGGACGCGCCGTCCGCTTGCGCTTCCCCCGGGCCTGTCCGCTCGGCGCCGTCGGGCCCGCGGTCGCCCGGCCGGCACTGGCGTCCCCGGTGGCCGCGCCGGTGGCGGCACCGGTCACCGGCACCTCGGCACCCGCCTGCTCCGCGGTGGGCGTCTCGGTCGACCTGCCGTCGCTGCCGCCGGTCAGCCAGGTGGCGGTGAGGAACACCAGGGCCCCGGCCAGACCGAGCACGAAGATCCGCCGGCGCCAGTACACCGAGGCGGGCAGCCGACGCGACGGCCGCCGCGCCGGACCGCCCCCGGCGCTGCTCGGACGAGGCGGGGTGGACATGGCGCAGACGGTAGCCAGTGGGCGGCGCGGAACGCCGCTGCCCCGCCGAGGTCGCGGGAGATCACCCCGCGGGCGACGGCCACCGGGTGTGGCAGCGACAATGGGGCCGATGTCGACGAGCGCTGCGGACCGGCCGGTCGTGCCGGCCCCGCCCGGTGAGCTGGTGGAGCCGATCCTCCGCTGGTACGACGAGCACGCCCGCGACCTGCCGTGGCGCCGCCCCGAGGCGTCCGCCTGGTCGGTGCTGGTCAGCGAGTTCATGCTGCAGCAGACCCCCGTCGCCCGGGTGCTCCCTGTGCACGAGCAGTGGCTCGCCCGCTGGCCCACCCCCGCGGCGCTCGCCGCCGAGACACCCGGCGAGGCGGTCCGCGCCTGGGGACGGCTCGGCTATCCACGCCGTGCCCTCCGGCTGCACGCGGCGGCGGTGGCGGTCACCGCCGAGCACGGCGGCCGGGTGCCGGCGTCGTACGACGCACTCCGGGCTCTCCCCGGCGTCGGCGACTACACCGCGGCCGCCGTCGCGGCGTTCGCCCACGGACAGCGGCAGGTCGTGCTGGACACCAACGTCCGGCGGGTGCTCGCACGGACGGTCGCCGGCGTGGAGTTCCCACCCCGGTCGGTGACCAGGGCGGAGCGCGACCTCGGCGCCGCGCTGCTGCCGCACGACCCGCCCACCGCCGCCACCTGGTCGGTCGCCGTGATGGAGCTCGGCGCGCTGGTCTGCACGGCCGACCGGCCTCGGTGCGCGGCCTGCCCGGTGCGCGACGCCTGCGCCTGGCAGCGGGCGGGCGCACCGGCCCACGCCGGCCCGCCGCGGCCGGTCCAGGCCTACGCCGGCACCGACCGGCAGTGCCGCGGCCGGCTGCTGGCCGTGCTGCGCGACGCTCCCGGAGCCGTCAGCCGGGCGCGGCTGGACCAGGCGTGGGACGAGCCGGTGCAGCGCGAGCGGGCCCTGGCGTCCCTGGTGGCCGACGGGCTGGCCGTGGTCGACGACGCCGGGCGCTACGCGCTCCCCTGACACAGCGCCGTCGGAGGGCTGAGCCGTGGAGATCCAGGTCGACCGCCGGGAGCGGCTGCGGTTCGCCGACGGGTCGCCGGTCCGCGCCGCGTCGGCGGTGGCCCCGTTCGGCGACGGGGTGCTCGTGCTGCAGGACGACGGCACCCACGGAGCGTGGTTGCGCGCGGGATCCACGACCCCGGTGCGGCTGCTGCCGCCGGTCGCCGGCCTGGACACCTTCGCGGAGGCGGCCGGCACCAAGCACCTCAAGCCGGACTTCGAGGCGGCGTGCGCGGTCGACGTGGACGGCGCCGCGGGTGTCCTGGCGCTGGGCTCCGGCTCCTCGTCCGCGCGGACCCGGTGGTGCCTCGCCCGCCTCGCCAATGACACGGTGCGGACCACGGTGGTCGACGCGGCGCCGGTCTATGCCGACGTGGCCGCCGCCCTCGGCGTCCCCGACGACGTGCTCAACCTGGAGGGCTGCTGCGTGGTCGGCGACGCCCTGCGCTGGTTCCACCGCGGCCTGCCCTCGGCCGGCCTGCCGTCCGGCAGCGTCGACCTCGACCTGGCGACCGTCGTCGACGTGGCCCTGCGCCGCGCGCCGACCGAGGCCGTGACGGTGCGTGCCCGCCGGAAGTACCGGCTGGGCGAGGTGCGGGGCGTGGGCCTCGGCATCACCGACGCCGTCGCCCTGCCCGACGGCACGGTCGTGGTCAGCGCGGCCGCCGAGGACACGCCCAACCCTCGTGACGACGGCCCGGTCGTCGGGTCGGCGCTGGTGCGCATCGACGGCGAGGACGTCGTCGACGCGGCGGCGCTTCCCCCGGTCGCCGGCGCGGTGGCCAAGGTCGAGGGCCTGACCCGGCTGGCGTCGTACGACGGCGGCGTCGGGCTGCTGGCCGTGGTCGACGCCGACGACCCGGCCGCCGCGTCGCTGGCCCTGCACCTACGCGTGCGCCTCTGAGACCAGCAGGCCCGCCGACGCCCCGACATCCTCGCCGAGAACGCACCGCGCCTCCCCCGCCCGGAGGCGGAGGAGGCGCGGATCAGCGGTCGGTCGCGGGGCGCCGGCTCACTCGCCGTTGGCGCGCGGGACGTCGGTCGGGCCGCCCTCGCCGGACGCCTCGGCCGGGTGGTCCACCGAGCCCTCCGACACCGTCTCCAGCGGCGGCATGTCAGGCAGCTCGGCGACCTTCTGGCCCTTGAACGTGAAGGTCGCGGCCGGACCGGACCCCTCGACGTCGACCAGCACGATCTGACCGGGGCCGACCTCGCCGTAGAGCATCTTCTCGGCGAGCACGTCCTCGATCTCGCGTTGCACCGTGCGGCGCAGCGGCCGGGCACCCAGCACCGGGTCGAAGCCCCGCTCGGCGAGCAGCTTCTTCGCGGCCGTGGTCAGCTCGATCTGCATGTCGCGGTCGCGCAGCCGGACCTCGACCGCGGCGATCATGTTGTCGACCATCGCCACGATCTGCTCCTCCGACAGCGGCGGGAAGACGATGATCTCGTCGACCCGGTTGAGGAACTCGGGCCGGAAGTGCTGCTTGAGCTCCTCCGACACCTTGCTCTTCATCCGCTCGTAGGAGCCCGCCTTGTCGCCGGCCTGGTTGAAGCCCAGGTTGATGCCCTTGGCGATGTCACGGGTGCCGAGGTTGGTGGTCATGATGATCACGGTGTTCTTGAAGTCGACCACCCGACCCTGCGAGTCGGTCAGGCGACCCTCCTCGAGGATCTGCAGCAGGCTGTTGAAGATGTCGGGGTGCGCCTTCTCCACCTCGTCGAAGAGGACCACGGAGAACGGCTTGCGCCGCACCTTCTCGGTGAGCTGGCCACCCTCCTCGTAGCCGACGTAGCCCGGAGGCGAGCCGAACAGCCGGGAGACGGTGTGCTTCTCGCCGAACTCCGACATGTCGAGCTGGATCAGCGCATCCTCGTCGCCGAAGAGGAACTCCGCCAGCGTCTTGGACAGCCAGGTCTTTCCGACGCCGGACGGGCCGGCGAAGATGAACGAGCCACCGGGACGCTTGGGGTCCTTCAGCCCGGCACGGGTACGACGGATCGCGCGGCTGAGCGCCTTGACCGCCTCGTCCTGGCCGATGACCCGCTTGTGCAGCTCGTCCTCCATCTTGAGCAGCCGGGTCGACTCCTCCTCGGAGAGCTTCACGATCGGGATGCCGGTCGCGACCGCCAGCACCTCGGCGATCAGCTCCTCGTCGACCTCGGCGACCTCGTCCATGTCACCGGCGCGCCACTGCTTCTCGCGCTCGGACTTGGCGAGGATCAGCTGCTTCTCCTCGTCGCGCAGGCGCGCGGCGGCCTCGAAGTCCTGGCCGTCGATCGCCGCCTCCTTGCGCTGGCGGACCTCGGCGATCTTGTCGTCGTACTCGCGCAGGTCGGCGGGCGCCGTCATCCGGCGGATCCGCAGCCGCGAGCCGGCCTCGTCGATCAGGTCGATCGCCTTGTCCGGCAGGAACCGGTCGGAGATGTAGCGGTCGGCGAGGGTGGCCGCGGAGACCAGCGCCTCGTCGGTGATGGTCACCCGGTGGTGCGCCTCGTAGCGGTCGCGCAGGCCCTTGAGCATCTCGATCGTGTGCGCGATCGACGGCTCGGCGACCTGGATCGGCTGGAAGCGGCGCTCGAGCGCGGCGTCCTTCTCGAGGTACTTGCGGTACTCGTCGAGCGTGGTGGCGCCGATCGTCTGCAGCTCGCCGCGGGCCAGCATCGGCTTGAGGATGGAGGCCGCGTCGATCGCGCCCTCGGCCGCGCCGGCGCCGACGAGGGTGTGGATCTCGTCGATGAACAGCACGATGTCGCCGCGGGTGCGGATCTCCTTGAGCACCTTCTTCAGGCGCTCCTCGAAGTCACCGCGGTAGCGGGAGCCCGCCACCAGCGCGCCCAGGTCGAGGGTGTAGATCTGCTTGTCCTTGAGCGTCTCGGGCACGTTGCCCTTGACGATGTCCTGCGCCAGGCCCTCGACGATGGTCGTCTTGCCGACGCCCGGCTCGCCGATCAGCACCGGGTTGTTCTTCGTGCGCCGCGAGAGGATCTGCATGACCCGCTCGATCTCCTGCTCGCGACCGATGACCGGGTCGAGCTTGCCCTCGCGGGCGTCCTGGGTCAGGTTGCGGCCGAACTGGTCGAGCACCAGGGACGACGACGGAGCGTCGCTGCCGCTGGCACCGGTCGCCGCGGCCGCCTGGCCGGACTCCTTGCCCTGGAAGCCGGAGAGCAGCTGGATGACCTGCTGGCGGACCCGGTTGAGGTCGGCGCCCAGCTTCTGGAGGACCTGGGCGGCCACGCCCTCGCCCTCCCGGATCAGCCCGAGCAGGATGTGCTCGGTGCCGATGTAGGAGTGCCCGAGCTGCAGCGCCTCGCGCAGGGACAGCTCCAGCACCTTCTTGGCGCGCGGGGTGAACGGGATGTGGCCGGACGGGGCCTGCTGGCCCTGGCCGATGATCTCCTCCACCTGGGCCCGCACGGCCTCGAGGCTGATGTCGAGGGACTCGAGCGCCTTCGCCGCGACGCCCTCACCCTCGTGGATGAGGCCGAGCAGGATGTGCTCGGTCCCGATGTAGTTGTGGGAGAGCATGCGGGCCTCTTCCTGGGCCAGCACGACCACCCGACGGGCTCGGTCTGTGAACCGCTCGAACACCTGTCGCTCCTCACGCTCACGGGGCTGTTCGTCAGGGGATACAACCCCGCAGACAGCCTACGCGTTCCCCCCAGGGCCTCCGCGCCGCTCCGCTGTGAGCGAACAGCCCGGGCGCCACGGCCCGGGACTAGGGCCCGCGGTGAGCTGGCGGGTCGGCGGGTGGCGTACGGCACCGTACGGTCACCCTCCCGCGCGGCCCTCCTCGCCGGGACGCACCAGCCCGTGCTCGTAGGCATGGACGACGGCCTGGATCCGGTCGCGCAGACCGAGCTTGCGGAGCACCTCGGCGACGTGGGACTTGACCGTCTCCGCCGAGATGTGGAGGTCGGCCGCGATCTCGGCGTTGGAACGGCCACGCCCCAGCTCGAGCAGCACCTCATGCTCCCGGGGCGTCAGCCCGTACGACGCCGACGAGGCCGACGACCCAGGCGACCCCGGCAGCACCGTGCCCCGCCGGGACGGCGCCCGGGCGAAGTCCTCCACGAGCCTGCGGGTCACGTTCGGTCCCAGCAGCATCGATCCGTCGGCGACGAGCCGCACGCCCTCGACCAGGCGCTCGGCCGTGACGTCCTTGAGCAGGAAGCCGCTGGCGCCGGCGCGGATGGCCTCGAAGACGTAGTCGTCGAGGTCGAAGGTGGTGAGCACCAGGACGCGGGTCGCGAAGCCGTCGGTGATCCGCCGGGTCGCCTCGATCCCGTCCATGACCGGCATCCGGACGTCGACCAGCGCGACCTCGGGCTCCTCCGCAGCCACCAGCGCCACCAGCTCGGCCCCGTCGCAGGCCGTCCCGACGACCTCCATGTCCGGCTGGGCCGCGAGCAGCGCGGCGAACCCGGCGCAGATCACCGGCTGGTCGTCGGCCACCACGACCCTCATCCGGCGGCACCCGCGGGGACCGACGCGGTGAGCTGCAGCTCGTGGTCGACGACCCGCACGTCGAGCGTGCCACCGATCGACGTGACGCGCTCCCGCATCCCGGCGAGCCCACCTCCCTCGGACAGGCGGGTGACGACCGCCGGGTCGGCCACCCGGTTGCTCACCTCGATCAGCAGCACCGGCCCGACCGGCTCGGTCCGGAGGCGGACCTCCTGGCCGGGGGCGTGCCGGCGCGCGTTGGTCAGCGCCTCCTGCACGACGCGGTAGGCGACGTACCCGGCGGTCGGCGGCACGCCCGACAGGTCAGCGGGCGTCCAGGCCACGCGGTCACCGACGGCCGTCGACTGCGCCACCAGGGCGGCGATGTCGGAGGCTGTCGGCTGGGGCCCCAGCTCCGGGTCCTCGGCCGACCGTCGGAGGACGCCCAGCACACTGCGCAGCTCGGTGAGCGCCCTGCGGGCGTCACCGGCGATCTCGGCCAGCAGCTCCCGCGCGGGAGGCGGCAGGTCGGGCACCGTGTAGGGGCCGGTCTCGGCGCGCACCGCGATCAGAGAGACGTGGTGGGCGACGACGTCGTGCAGGTCCCGGGCCAGTCGGGCACGCTCGTCGACGACCGCGGACGTGCGCTCGACCTCGGCGGCCCGCGCCTCCAGGCCCGCGGCCCGGCGCTCCCCCAGCACCGACTGCCGCATCCACCAGGCGAGTCCGAGGAGGGCGGCGATGACCACCGCGTAGGCCGCAGCCATCGACAGCGCGACGCCGTCGTAGGAGCGGATCGTGTAGCCGTCGGGCAGCAGCATCGCCGACTCGCCGAGCGCGCAGTGCACCACCGGGACCAGCGCGAGGGAGCCCGCCACCAGGCCCTGTCGAGGCCGCTCCCACATCCCGACCATGCCGGCGCCGACCAGGGCGACGACCAGGCCGAACGGCCACGAATCGGTGAAGGGCACCGCCACGAAGAAACCGAACGGCAACAGCCCGACGCCGGCGGCGACCGCCGGCCACCGGAGTGCCACCAGCGGCACCGCGGCCCAGACCAGCGCGATCATGCCCGGCACCGACACCAGCCGGGCCGCGAACGAGCGGGGCCCCAAGTACGCCTCGGGGTCCGTGGGGTGCCACGGGACCGACATGGTGAACCAGAGGGCGCCGAGGGCCGCGACCCCACCCAGCAGGAGGAACCGGACCGGGACGGCGGCCAGCGCCTGCTTCGTCGTGCTCATGCGCTCACGATCCACGCGGGCGGGGGCCGGTCACCACCCCCGCCCGAGGGAAGTCGACGTCCCCCGCGGGAGGGGGAGGCGACGTCAGTTGGCCGACTCGAAGGCCTCACGCACCTCGGCCGGGATCCGGCCGCGCTCCGGCACCTTGTAGCCGTTGGAGCGGGCCCACTCGCGGATCTCCTTCGCCGAGGTGCCGGCGTTGGCGGAGCCGGACCCGGACGAGCCGCGGCCGCGCCGACCGCCGCCGCTGCCCCGCCCGGCCTTCCGGGCGTGGCCGAGGTACGGCGCCAGGGCGTCGCGCAGCTCGGAGGCGTGCTTGTCGTTCAGGTCGATCTCGTAGCTGGTGCCGTCGAGGCCGAACATCACCGTCTCGGTGGCCTCGCTGCCGTCGATGTCGTCGACCAGCACGATGTGCACCTTCTGCGCCATCAGGAATATCTCCTATCAAGGGATTATGGTGGGCGCGGCCCGAGGACCCGCACCGCTGATAATGGCACACCGGAAAACGATGAAATGCGCAGGGTTCGCCCGCCGACCGATATTCCGCGGTAAGTCGGCGGCTATTTCACCGCTGGTTGCGCGAGAACACCTTCTCCAGGCCGAGCAGCGTCAGCCACGGCGCGTGGTCGGTGAAGCTTCGACACTCCTCGACGACGAGCGGCGCCAGGTATCCGGTGGCGATCACGCGGACGTCCTCGGCGGGGCAGCCCAGCGCCGCGACGAGCCGGTCGACCATCCCCTCCACCTGGCTGGCCACACCGAAGACCATGCCCGACTGCAGGGCCTCCACGGTGTTCTTGCCGATCACACCGCGCGGACGCACCAGCTCCACCATCCGCAGCTGGGCACCTCCGCGGCTGAGCGCCTCCAGGGAGATCTCGATGCCCGGTGTGATCGCGCCACCGACATAGCGGCCCTGGTCGTCGACCACGTCGAAGGTGGTGGCGGTCCCGCCGAAGTCGACGACGATCGCCGGACCGGAATAGTCCGCCGCCGCCGCGAGCGCGTTGACGATGCGATCGGTGCCCACCTCCCGCGGATTGTCGACCAGAATCGGCACTCCGGTGCGAATGCCGGGCTCGACGATCACCTGCGGGGCGTCGGGAAAATGCCGCGCCAACATCTCCCGCCAGGCATTCAGCACCGACGGCACGGTGGCGCACACGGCTATTCCCGAGACGTCCTCGAGCCGACTACCGAGCAGCCCCCGGATCAGCACCGCCCACTCGTCGGCGGTCCTCCGCTCGTCGGTGGCGACCCGCCAGTCGGCCCGCACCTCGCCGTCGTCGACGAGCCCCAGCACCGTGTGCGCGTTGCCGATGTCGGCGGCGAGCAGGCTCATCGCGGTCAGGCCCCGTCGGCCGGACGAAGGTCCATGCCGAGGTCGAAGACCTCGACGGAGTGGGTCAGCGCGCCGACGGAGATGTAGTCGACGCCGGTGCGCGCCACGTCGCGGGCCCGGTCGAGGGTGAGCCCCCCGGACGCCTCGAGGGTCGCGCGGCCGCCGGACCGCTCGTTGATCCGCACCGCCTCGGCCATCGTCTCGACGGACATGTTGTCCAGCAGGATCTCGGTGCACCCGGCGTCGAGCAGCTCGCGGAGCTGGTCGAGGTCGGTGACCTCCACCTCCACCCGCAGGTTCGGGTAGGCCTCCCGGACCGCCCGGTAGGCCGGCACGACACCGCCCGCGGCGAGCACGTGGTTGTCCTTGACCATCGCCCGGTCGGAGAGGCTGAACCGGTGGTTGACGCCACCACCGCAGGTCACGGCGTACTTCTGGAGCGCGCGCAGGCCCGGCAGCGTCTTGCGCGTGTCGAGCACCCGCGCCCGGGTGCCCTCGAGCGCGGCCACCCACGCCGCGGTGGCGGTGGCGATGCCGGACAGGTGGGAGGCGAGGTTGAGGGCGGTGCGCTCGCCGGTCAGCAGGCCGCGCGTGCTGCCGGCGACCGTCAGCACCGCGTCGCCGGGCGCCACCCGCGCGCCCTCCGCGGCCCGTGCGGGGACCTCGACGTCGTCGCCGAGGACGACCCGGAACACCAGCTCCGCGACCGCGAGCCCGGCGACCACGCCCTCCGCCCGGGCGTTGAAGTCGGCGATCCCCCGTTGAGCCGCCGGGATCGTCGCCGCGCTCGTGACGTCCTCGGTCGGGACGTCCTCGTGCAGCGCCGCGACCACCAGGTCGTAGGTCTCGCGCGGGTCGAGCCCGCTGTCGGCGAGCTCCTGGAGGAGCTCACCGGGGAGGGCGGCGTACGGCGTGGTCCTCAGGGTCATCGGTGGCCCTCCTGCGGCTGGGACGGGTCGGTCGCCGGGGCCGGCGCGAACGTGACCGTGGTGACGCCGTCGGCCATCCGGGCGTCGAAGTGGCCGGCCCAGCGCGCGTCGTCGCGGTCGGGGAAGTCCTCGCGCCAGTGGGAGCCGCGGGTCTCCTGGCGCAGGGCCGCCGCATCGGTGAGCGCGGCACTGATGGTGAGCAGGTTGGTGGTCTCCCAGGCCTGCTGGTCGACCACCTCGGTGGTGCGGTGGGAGAGCTTGTCGAGCCGCTCGGCGGCTTCCCCCAGGCCGGGGGCCGACCGGAGCACCCCGACCAGCGACGTCATCGTCTCCTGCAGCTCGGGTCGCACGTCGCCGGCCACCAGCCCCGCCGTACGACGGTCCGCGGACGGCTCCCGCCACGGCAGCAGCTCGCCGGGCAGCACCTCGGCGATCCGCCGGGAGAAGACCAGCCCCTCGAGCAGGGAGTTGGAGGCGAGCCGGTTGGCGCCGTGGACGCCGGAGCAGGCGACCTCGCCGGTGGCGTAGAGGCCGGGAACGTCGGTGCGGCCGTGCAGGTCGGTGCGCACCCCGCCCGAGGCGTAGTGGCACGCCGGCGCAACCGGGATCAGCGAGGTGACCGGGTCGACGCCGTGGGAGCGGGCGGTGGCCAGGATCGTGGGGAACCGGCGCTCCCAGAACCGCGCGACCCGCGCCTCCCGGTCCGCGTCGCCGGCCCCGTCGGCCCCATTGGCCCCGTCGGCACCCAGGTGCCGGGCGTCGAGCCACATGTGCGGCCGGCCGGTCTCCAGCATCCGCTTCATGATCGCCTTGGCCACCACGTCGCGCGGGGCCAGGTCGGCGAGCGGGTGCACGCCCTGCATGAGCCGGTGGCCCTCGTGGTCGACGAGGAACGCGCCCTCGCCCCGCACGGCCTCCGAGATCAGCGGCTGCTGGCCGTGGGAGTCGGGACCCAGGTACATGACCGTCGGGTGGAACTGCACGAACTCCAGGTCGCGCAGCGTCGCGCCGGCGCGGAGCGCCAGCGCCATGCCGTCCCCGGTCGCCACGGCGGGGTTGGTGGTCTGCGAGAACACCTGCCCGAGGCCGCCGCTGGCGAGGACGACCGCCCGGCACAGGACGGCACCGACGCCGTCGCGCTCGCCCTCCCCGATCACGTGGAGGGTCAGCCCCGCGACACCGGTGACCCCCGCCTCGTCCTCGCCGAGCAGCAGGTCGACGGCCAGCGCGTGCTGGATGACCTCGATGTCCGGCGCGGCCGCGACGGCGGCGATCAGGGCGCGCTGGATCTCCGCCCCGGTCGCGTCGCCGCCCGCGTGGGCGATCCGGTCGCGGTGGTGGCCGCCCTCGCGGGTCAGCGAGAGGACGCCCTCGGCGGTGTGGTCGAAGTTGGTGCCGAGCGCGATCAGCTCGTGCACGGCAGCGGGACCCTCGGTGACCAGCGCCCGCACGGCGTCGGGGTCGCAGGCGCCGGCGCCCGCCACGAGGGTGTCCACCTCGTGCTCCTCGGGAGTGTCCTCGGGACCGAGTGCGGCGGCGATGCCGCCCTGTGCCCACTGCGTGGAGCCGGCGTTGAGCACGTCCTTGGTGACCACCAGGACCTTATCGACGTGCTCCCGCAGCCGCAGCGCGGCGGTGAGCCCCGCGATGCCCGACCCGACGATCACCACGTCGGCCCGGGTCGTCCAGCCCGGGCCGGGCGCGGTCAGCCGCCCGGGCAGGCGGCGTACGGCGGCCGCCGGGGCGGCGCTCCCGCCCGTCGGGGAGGTCGCCCGGCGACCCTCACGCGGTCCTGGCATCCCTGCAGGCTAGCGATCGAACGGCTCAGGAGGTCGCGGTGACGTCGCCGCGGGACAGCGTCGGGTCGCCGAAGGTCTCCGCCGGGTCGAACCCGGTGGCCATGATCTTGTTGTCGGCGTCGACGAACACGACGTGGGGCTGGTGGGCCTTGGCCTCCTCGGTGGTCATCTGGCCGTAGCCGATCAGGATGACGAGGTCACCGGGGTGCACCAGCCGGGCGGCGGCGCCGTTGATCCCGATCACGCCGCTGCCCCGCTCGCCCGCGATCGTGTAGGTCTCCAGGCGGGCACCGTTGTCGATGTCGACGATGTGCACGAGCTCGCCCGGCAGCAGGTCGGCGGCGTCGAGCAGGTCCTCGTCCACGGTCACCGACCCGACGTAGTGCAGGTCGGCCTGGGTGACCGTCGCCCGATGGATCTTGCTCTTCATCATGGTGCGCAGCATCAGCTGTCTCCCTCGTTGTTGACGGTGCCCGCCCCAGCGGATGCTGCGGTCGAGCCCTTGGTGGTGACGTCGGAAAGCAGGGTGATCGGGAGGTTGTCGATGAGCCGGGTGGAGCCGACCCGGCCGGCGATCAGCGCCCGCGCCTCCGTGCCGGGTGGCGGGTCCGCCGGCAGCTCCGCGAGGTCGGGGGCCAGCACGGTGAAGTAGTCGAGGTCGACACCCTCGGCCCGGCGGAGCTCGGCCCGGCCCGCGGCGATGGCGGAGTCCAGGCCCTCGCCCGCCGCGGCCTCGCGCGCGGCGAACAGCACCCGGCTGAGCGCGACGGCCTGCCGCCGCTGCTCCGGGTCGAGGTAGCGGTTGCGGCTGGACCGGGCCAGGCCGTCGGGCTCACGGTCGGTGGGGGCACCGACGATCTCGATGCCGAGGCACAGGTCGGCGACCATCCGGCGGATCAGCACCAGCTGCTGGTAGTCCTTCTCGCCGAACACCGCGACGTCGGGTCGGACCAGTCCGAACAGCTTGGCGACCACGGTCAGCACCCCGCGGAAGTGCCCGGGCCGGGTGGCGCCCTCCAGGACGTCCCCGAGCGGGCCCGGGGCAACGGTGACGGCGCCGCTGGCCGTGCCCGGGTGGGGGACGCCGTCGGGGTACATCTCCGCGACGACGGGCGCGAAGACCACCGCGACGCCCTCGCGACCGCACAGGTCGAGGTCCTCCTCGAACGTCCGTGGGTAGCGGTCGAGATCCTCAGTCGGCCCGAACTGGAGCGGGTTGACGAAGACCGACACCACGACGACGCCGTCGGCTCCGGCCCGCTCCCGCGCCAGCCGGATCAGGCTGGCGTGGCCCTCGTGCAGCGCGCCCATCGTCGGCACGAGCACCACCGGCCGGCTGCTGTGCGCGAGCAGGCGGCCGAGCTCCTCCCGGGTGCGCGCGACGGCCGGCCGGTCCGTCCGGCGTTGGTCGGGGGAGCCGAGCGCCGGGGCGTCCGCGAGGTTCACGCCCGGCGCTCCTCGAGGTGTACGACGCGGCGCGGGCCGTGGGCGGCCAGCAGCTCGGCGATGCGGCGGGCGCGGATCGGCAGCAGCCGCCCGTCGGTGACCGCGCGGTCGAGCGTGGCCCAGGCCATCGCGACGTACGACGAGAGTGTGTCGGGGGCGTTGGTCTCGATGTCGGCGAGGTGGGCCGCGACCGTCTGCACGTCGCCGCGGACGATCGGGCCGGTCAGCGCGGCGTCGCCGTGCGCCAGCGCGTTGTCGAGCGCGGCGTCGAGCAGCGGCCGCAGCGTGCCGGACGGGTCGTCGACCCCGGCGGCGGCCAGCAGACCCATCGCCTCGCTGACGAGGGTGACGAGGTGGTTGGCGCCGTGGGCGAGACCGGCGTGGTAGAGAGTCCGCATCTCCTCGGGCACCCAGGTCGGGCGGCCGCCGAGGTCCGCGACGAGGCCCTCGGCCAGCGACCGCTCGGCGTCTCCCGCGGTCAGCCCGAAGACGCAGCCACTGAGCCGCTCCAGGTCGACGTGGGTGCCGGTGAACGTCATGGCGGGGTGCAGCGCGACGACCCGCGCGCCGACGGCCGCGGCCGGGGCAAGCACCGCCAGCCCGTGCCGGCCGGACGTGTGGGCGACGACCTGGCCCGGACGGAGGGCGCCGGAGTCGGCCAGCACCTGCACCACGTTGGGCAGCATGTCGTCGGGCACGGTCAGCAGCAGCAGGTCCGCCGCACGGGCCACGTCGCTGGGCTTGCGCAGCGGCACGCCGGGCAGCAGCTCGGCCGCACGGCGGCGCGAGGCGTCGGACTCGCCGGCTGCTGCGACGACGGGGTGACCGGCCGCCTGGAGGCCGGCGGCCAGGACGGCGCCGACGCGACCGGCGCCGACGACGCCCACCTGCAGAGGGTGGGTCATCTTGAACCTTTCGTTCCAGTCCCTCCGACCACTCCCGCGGGAGCCGGTGTGGGTACCGGACGTTGTGCTCATTCCGAGTGCCCGGGGTTCCGGGCGACCTCAACGGTACGCGGCCCCGCAGCGGGTCGGTACCGGACCGCCCGGTGGGCTGCGTCACAGCCCGCGCCGGAACGGCGCCCGGGCCGGCCGGCAAGTAGCCTGTGACCCGCCCGCCTGCGAGCGGCGGCGGGCCGCTCACCCCTTCGGAAGGACCGCACCAGGATGTCGACACCCGTGAAGAACGTGGCCGTGCTCCTCGCTGGAGGCGTCGGCAGCCGGGTGGGCCTGGACATCCCCAAGCAGCTGATCAAGGTCGCCGGCAAGACCCTGCTCGAGCACACCCTGATCGCGCTCCACGAGCACCCCGACGTCGACGAGGTCGTGGTGATGATGACGCCGGGGCACACCGACGCGGTCCGCGACATCACCCGCGGCGGCGGCTACCCGAAGGTCACCGGCATCCTCGAGGGCGGCGAGACCCGCAACGCCACCACCCAGCGGGCGATCGACCACCTCCTCGGGACCGCGGGCGGCGCCGAGGTGCGGATCCTGCTCCACGACGCGGTCCGGCCGCTGGTGACGCCCCGGATCATCGGCGAGTGCTTCGAGGCGCTCGAGTCCTATCCCGCCGTGGACGTCGCCATCCCGTCCGCCGACACGATCATTGAGGTGGCGGAGGACAACACCATCCGCAGCATCCCGCCGCGGGCGTCGCTGCGCCGCGGCCAGACGCCGCAGGCCTTCCGGCTCGAGGTGCTCGCCGAGGCCTACCGGAAGGCGGCCGCGGACCCCGCCTTCACCGCGACCGATGACTGCACCGTGGTCCTCCGCTACCTCCCCGACCAGCCGATCATCGTGGTCCACGGCGACGAGCGGAACATGAAGGTCACCGAGCCGATCGACGTGTTCATCGCCGACAAGCTGTTCCAGCTCACCGGCATCGACCTCCCCCGCTCCCTGAGCGAGGAGGGCTACCGCGACGCGCTCGCCGGCAAGACCATGGTGGTCTTCGGCGGCAGCTACGGCATCGGCGCCGACATCGCCGAGCTCGCGGCGTCGTACGGCGCGAAGGTGGTGACGTTCAGCCGGTCGACCACCAACACCGACGTCGGGCGGCGCGCCGACGTCGCGGCAGCGGCCAAGCAGGCACTGGAGGGCACCGGGTCCGTCGACTTCGTTGTCAACACCGCCGGCGTGCTGCCGCGGGGCGAGCTCCTCGACACCAGCGAGGAGACCATCTACGCCGCCACCGAGATCAACTACATGGCGCCGATCTTCATCGCCCAGGAGTTCTTCCCCCACCTGGCCGCGACCCGGGGGGCGCTGCTGCTGTTCACGTCGAGCTCCTACACCCGCGGGCGCAGCGGCTACAGCCTGTACTCCTCGGCCAAGGCCGCCACGGTCAACCTCACGCAGGCGCTCGCCGACGAGTGGGCGGACGCCGGCGTGCGGGTCAACTGCATCAACCCCGAGCGCACCGCGACGCCGATGCGCACCAAGGCGTTCGGCCAGGAGCCGCCGGGCACCCTGCTCGACTCCCAGACCGTGGCACGCACCTCGGTCGACGTGCTGCTCTCCGACCAGAGCGGCCATGTCTACGACGTGCGGAAGGACGACCCCTTCACCCTCGGGGACTGAGTCCTGCCACCTCGCGCGCCATAACGTGCCACCTCGCGCGCCATAACGTGCCACCTCGCGCGCCGGAACCTGCCACCTCGCGCGCCGAAACCTGCCACCTCGTGGGTCAGCGGCGGGCGATGACGCGGGCCAGGACCGGGTCCTCGCCCTTGTACGGCGACAGCCCGGTGCCCTCCTCGTCGTGGAGCACCGTCCAGCCGCGGCGACGGAGGTCGGCGAGGAACTCCCCCGCGTCCTGGAAGCGGCGGTAGTGGCCGCCGTGGACGTGGCGCTGGTCGGCGTCCAGGGCGGTGCGGAACTCCGCCGCGAACAGGTCGCCGGGGCGGCTGCAGGCGTCGATGGCGTCCAGCAGGGTGCGCTGGGTCTCCTCGTTGATCGCGTGGAGGAAGAAGCGCAGGTAGAACGCGGTGGGCTCGTCGCGGTCGGCGAGGGTCGCCAGCGCGGCGGCGAGCTCGGCGCGGTCGGACACGTCGCAGGTGCGGAACGTGGTGTCGGCCAGGCCGAGGGCGGCCGCCTTCTTCGTCGCGTGCTCGATGCCGACCGGTGACTGGTCGAGCCCCAGCACCCGGCGGCCGGCCGAGCCGAAGGCGCACGCGTCGCGGCCGTCGCCGCAGCCGATGTCGATGACGGTGTCGGGCAGCCCGGGATAGCGCTGCACGAACTCGAAGAACGTCGAGCCCTGGGTGTACTCGGTGCGGGCGTAGAAGTTGGCCCAGTAGACCTTCGTGCGGTGCTCGGGGGTGAACGCGCCGTCGGTCGCGGCGTCGGTGCGGTCCAGCGCCCAGTTGAAGCCGGGCTTCGGCAGCCGCCAGTCGTCGCCGTACAGGTGGCGCACGGTCTCCTCGGCGGTGACCGGCACCAGCACCCGGCCGCCCGCGAAGTCGATCTCCTCCGTGCCGCGCCAGTCGGCGGCGGTCAGCGTCGTCGTGCCGGCGATGCCGAAGGGGAACCGCCAGCGACCGTTCTCGTCGTGGAAGGTGTGGAAGATGTCGATCCGGTTGTCGGGGTTGCCGCGGTCGGCGATGTGCAGGCACGCCACCATGCACTCGACCTCGTAGCCGGCCTCGATCAGCGCGACGCCGATCTCCACGAGCTCGGCGGCGGCCGCGGCCCCGGTCGTCTCCCGCGAGATGTACGACGCGTCGAAGTCGACGTCGTGCCCGATGAAGCCGCCGTCGCGGATCGCGCCGAGCAGCGTGCCGTAGACGACGAACAAGTCGTAGCCGAACCGGTCGGCCAGGAGCGCGCGGACCCGCGCGTAGAGGTCCAGCACGTCGGCCTGCCACTGCCGGTCGAGGCGCTTGGAGAGCTGGATGTCGCCGTGCTGCGACAGCACGTAGCCCTCGTCGAGGCGGGCCTGGAGGTCCGCGGGCGTGTGGGCGCCGCTCCTCGGTGGGTTGAGGTACATGCCGTGGCTGACGATGGGCAGCGGGTCGCCGCCGGCCCGGACGGTGATCCGGGTGTGCCGGGCGGCGTACGCCCACAGGTCGTGGATCCGGAAGGAGAAGGTGCGGACCTGGCGCGCGCTGTTGCGCCGGTGGTCCTTCGGGCTCGGCATCATCCGCGGGATCGTCGGCAGCTCGATCCCGACCTCGCGGTCCGGCTGGTGGCTGACGCCCACGACCGGGACGTCGGGCGTCGCGTAGGTGGAGGCGAGCCGGACCGGGCCGACGTACAGGTCGATCCGGGTCGGCGGCGCGGCCGGGTCGACCGACACCCAGCCGATCACGGTCCGTCGGGTGAACAGCTCCACGACGCCGGGGATCCGCTCCGGACGCGGCTCGGGCGCCGCGGGCGCACCCTGCGCCCGGACCATGCGGCGCAGGCGGCCGCCGGCCCGGCGGAGGGTGCTGCGGGCCGTCACAGGCGGACCACGTGCACCTTGCTGCGACGCTCCAGGCGGAAGCCGTCACGGCCGGTGAAGTAGTCGTCGACGGCCTTGCGGCAGCCGGACCAGTGGAAGTAGTCGTCGAGGACGATCCGGCCGCCGGGGACGAGCAGCGGCGAGATCCGCTCCAGACAGACCATCGTGGAGTCGTACCAGTCGCCGTCGAGATGGGCGAAGGCCACCGGCTGGTCGCCGAGGTCGATGGTGTCCTCGAAGAGGCCCTGCACGAGGTCGACGCTGTGCGCGGCCACCTCGACGCCGTGCCGGGCGAACGACTCGGTGACCTCGGCGTAGAGGTCGTCGCGGTAGCCGTAGTAGGTCTCGCCGCCGACGCCCTTGGACTCCCCCGCCTTGATCTTCTCGTAGCGCTTGTGGATGTCCTCGCCGTCCTTCTCCGACGGCTCGGGGATCATGCCGAACACGTCGTAGACCTTCATCGGGCGAGCGGGGTCCTTGGCCGCGGCCATCGCGATCGCCGACCCGCCCCGAGCCGTCCCCGCCTCGATGATCAGGCCCTCCAGGCCCGCCCTGTCGGCGTACGCCGTCGCGCGGGCCAGCACGCGGAGGTCGGCCACGCTGAGGTAGCTGAGGTGCTCGGCGCGGACGCCGTGGATGACCTCCATCACCCTGGCGTCGAGCTCGAGGTCGGGGTGCGGGTCGCGCAGCGAGCTGCGGGTGCGGACCAGCTCCTCCTTGAGCTCGGCGTTGCTGGCCTTGAGCTCCTCGACCTTCTCCGCGAGCTTGCGGTTGCGCTGCCGGGCGGCGTGCAGCTCCTCGGGTCGCGGGCCGTCCGTGGTGAGGCGGGCCTTGACCCGCTGGGCCTTGCCCGCGGCCCGCTTGAGGACGTTGTCGCTCATGCCTTGCTCCTGCTGTCGTGGTCCGGCGCCAGCCGGACGAGGGCCGGGTCGGTCACGGCGGACCGCTCGGGGATGACGTTCCAGCGCTCGGGCAGCACCACGCGCTCGGGACCGATCTCGGCGTGCAGCGCCCCGCGGTAGGTCAGCCCGAACCGCTCGATGCCGGACGCCAGCGTGGGCAGCAGGTCGCGCTCCCGCGCCTGCGCGGCGTCGACCACGAGCACGTCGACGTCGAAGGCCGCGAAGTCGAAGGCGTGCCGCTGGTGCACGGTACGGCGCAGCTCGGCCGCACGGTCGGCCCGGTCCGCCACCTTGGTCTCCCCCAGCCGGCGGGCGGCCGCGTGGACGACGTGGAAGCCGCTCACCATGGTGGTGGTGCCGAGTGCCGACGGCGCGGCGAGCAGCCGCCCGTCGAGCTCGGTGGCGGCGAGCCCGGCGAGATCCTCGGCGAGTACGCCGTTGGGCGGCAGGACGACGTAGCGGCCGACGTCGGAGAGCAGCGCCGGGGCGACCAGCCGGTCGAGCTCCCCGGCCGGCACCTTGGTGCCGTCGGGCCGCACCAGGTCGTCGCCGAGCCCGGTGAGGTCGACGTCGGCGAGGGTGACGCCGCGGCGCGCCAGCTCGTCGACCCGGAGGTCCAGGCCGCGGTGCAGCACCCAGACGTGCACCGGTGCGGAGGTGTGCCGGGCGATCGACGCCACCAGGCGCCGCAGCAGCGGACGCTGCCCCTTGCGGAGATGGACCACGGCGTGGACCGCGTCCGCGGGCACGGCGGCCGGCGTGCGCACCGCCCGCTCGGCCACCGCAGCGGGCAGGGTCGTCCGCAGCGGCTCGGCGGCGGCGGGCGCCTCGAGCCGGGCGCGCGCCCGGGCCACGAGCGGCTCGGTGAGCTCCCGCCACTTCGCGTAGACCTCGTCGACGGGGGCGCCGGAGAGGGCGAGGCCGAGGACCGGCTCGAGCAGCGCGTCGATGCCGTCGCGGATGGTCGCGAACTGCTCGTCGTCGAGCGGGTGGAGCCCGACGAAGCGCGGGTCGGCGAGGTTGCCCGGCCGGAAGTCGATGTCGATGCCGACGCTGCGGCCGGGCAGGTAGGCGTGCAGCCGCGACGTGACCATGGCGCGGTGGTTGCTGCGGTAGCGGTCGAGCATCTCGACCGCGATGTCCATGTTCCGGACGAAGGGCGTGAACCGCACGACGTCGGCGCTCTGCCGGTAGAGCGGCGACCCGATCGGCACCTTCGAGGAGTCGACGTCGACGTAGCCGGTCAGGGCGTCCTCGGGCGGCGGCGTCGGCAGGTCGGGGAAGAGCGTCGTCACCGTCGTGGTGAGGCAGCCGGAGAAGAACGCCGGGACCCCGGCGGAGAGCAGCACGTCGACGGTGGTGTGGTCACGGCAGCCGATGGGCGCGTACTGCTTGAGGTAGTCGATCGCCTCCGGCGTCAGCATCTCGCGCTGGTTGATGTGGAAGGAGACGAAGAGCGGCCGCAGGTTCTTGTGGAAGGGGAACCCGTAGCGCATCCCGAAGATGGGGTGCATGTACCACCCGAAGCCGAGCATCCAGGTGTCCGGCGGGATCTCCTGGTACATCGACGCGTCGCGCTCGAGCGTCATCAGCTGCACGGTGCCGGAGACACCGTGCCGGACCCGGTCGGGCCGCACCCGGGCGGCCAGCCGGTCGGCGAGGTCGACCAGGCCGGGCTCGCCGGTGAAGGTGAGGTCCTGGTGCTTGAGCACGTGGCCCAGCGACGCGACGGTCTGCACGTGGTCGCCGATGTTGGCCGAGGCGCGGGCGCGGCCGGGATGGCCGTAGTCGACGACCGCGTAGGACACCGTGCCGGCGGGCGCGGCGGGCGCGTCCGGCGACTCGTTGGACGCCGCGACCCAGCTGCGCAGCCAGTCGCGGGACTGGACCACGAACTTGTCGACGCCGTCGCGGGCCGGGGTGCCCACCGACTCGTCGAGCCGGGCCCACAGCTCGCGCGCGAGCTCCTGGTCGCCGTACCCGAAGACGCGGGAGCACAGCGCCAGCCACGCGTCCGCCGGGACGTACGACGGCGCGTCGGCCGCCAGGGCGCGGAGCTCGCGGCGCGCGGACTCGGGGTCGACCGTGAGACCGGAGCGGGCATAGGCGTCGGCCGCCTGCACCGCCCAGGTCTCCCGGGGCAGGCCGCGGAGCAGGGCCCAGGCGCGCTCGAGGTAGCCGGACGCCTCGGCCGCGAGGCCACCCTGCAGGTCCGGACCGCCCACGATCACCGGGATCGGCGGAACGACGCGGACCTGCGGCGTCACGGACTCGACCGCCGCCCGCGAGGGGAGCAGACGGCGTACCAGACGACGGGCCGATACCGCCATGGACTCCTCCACCGAGTCGGGGAAAACGCGTGCGCCGAAACCCTACACAGCGCCGGATCCGGGCTCGCCTATGCTCCCTCGCATGGCTGCTGGTGAGAATGCTGCGGGCGGGTCGACAGCGATCGAGATGCCCGACGGGGTCTACCTGACCCTGTGCGACAGCGTGCGGGCCAGCGCCGGCGGGCAGACCCGGGCGATGATCATGCGCAGCCGGTTGATCACGCGGCACACGGGCATCCCGACGACGGTGCTGACCACCGACATGAAGCCGGTCTACCCCGAGCAGCGGGAGCGGCTCACCGAGCAGGGCGCGCTCATCGACGGCATGCGGCTGCTCAACGTCTACGAGTGGTACCGCGACGAGAAGCTGCGCGACGAGGAGCCGAGCGACGAGGCCCGCCTGCTGGGCGACCGGCTCCCGGAGCTCCCGGGGGTCGACCGGACCCGCGACGAGCCGCATCCCGACGGGACGGTCTACTACACGCAGTACTTCCGCGACGAGCAGCAGGAGGTCGCCCGCGACTACCGCCGCGCGGACGGCAGCGTCTACCTCCGGGTGCCCGCCGGACCGCTCGCGGACAAGTACCCGCTCACGCCGTTCGTCCTGGTCGGCCACGACGGCCAGCCCCTGCACGCCTGGCCGAAGATCGGCGGCTGGCACTGGCACTGGCTCGACTGGCTGGCGGGGGACGCGGAGCGCGTCTTCGTGGTCACCGACTCCCGGTTCGCGCTCGGCCGGATCCTGCCCCGCACCGACCCGCGCTTCTACCTGCTGCACCTGATCCACAACAACCACACGGTGGGACAGCGGCGCTGGGACTCCACGCTGTCCCCCGACTACGCGCCCCTGTTCAACCGGGTCAAGCAGCTGGACGGCCTGGTCACCCTCACCGAGCGGCAGTCGCAGGACGTCGCGCAGCGGTTCGGGCCGACGAGCAACCTGTTCGTGGTGCCGAACCCGGTGGAGCTGCCCGACCTCCCCGA
The DNA here is from genome assembly GCF_051280635.3 of Nocardioides proteolyticus. NCBI lineage: Bacteria > Bacillati > Actinomycetota > Actinomycetes > Propionibacteriales > Nocardioidaceae > Nocardioides > Nocardioides proteolyticus. Next base: position 44,230 of record NZ_JBNBPO030000015.1, read on the forward strand.
CCCGATGCCGGAGCGCGAGCGTGCGGCCTTCGTCATCGTCTCGCGCCTGGAGAAGCAGAAGCGCCTCCACCACGCCGTCGAGGCGTTCGCGAAGGTCGTCAAGCAGCGGCCCGAGGCCACCCTGCGCATCTACGGGCACGGCAAGCTCGAGCGGGAGCTGCAGGCGCAGATCGACTCGCTCGGCGTGGGCGACAAGATCAGGCTGATGGGGTTCGACCCCGACGCCAAGCGCGAGCTGCTCACCGCGACCGGCTTCCTGATGACCAGCACCCACGAGGGCTACCCGCTCGCGACGCTGGAGTCGATGGCGTTCGGCTGCCCGGTGGTGAGCTACGACATCAAGTACGGCCCCCGCGACCAGATCACCGACGGGGTCGACGGGTTCGTCGTCCCCGCCGAGGACATGGACGCCGTCGCCGATCGGTGCATCCGGATGATCGACTCGCCCGAGCTGGTTCGCGAGCTCTCCCGCAACGCGCTGCTGAAGGCCGCCGACCACGACTGGCGCCGGTTCCTGAGGGACTGGCGGCACGCGTTCGAGACGGCCGTCGAGCAGCGCTGGTGGCGGCTGCGCGAGGCCTCCGCGCACCTCGAGGTGCACCGGCTGCTCGTCGGCCGGCCGGCGGGCTTCAAGATGCGCCGCGCCGCGGCCCGACTGGTGCCCGGAGCCCGGCTGCGGACCGCCTCGGGCGTGGTCGGGACCGGCGACGAGGTCGACTTCTACGCCACCCTGACGGTGCGTGGCGACTGGCGCAAGCACGCCATGGACCGCCGGGTGATCACCCTGGACGCCGTGTGCACCGAGACCGGTGACGTCGTCTCCCTGCCGATCAGCGACGAGTCGCCCGATCGCGGGGTGTTCCGGCTCTCCTCGCGGTTCTCCCTCGGACAGGTCTTCGAGGGGCTGCCGCCCGAGGCGCGGTCGCTGCGCCTGCGGCTGCGGTTCACCGCCAACAACTGGTCGTGGCAGACCGACCTCCACCGTCCCGGCCGGGACCGCCCGGACCTCGAGGTGTCGTTCGGGCCCGACGACGTGGTGCACGTCCAGCGCCGCTGAGCGCGGCGGGTCCGCGGGCGCCGGCCGGTCGGGCTAGGCGAAGAAGCGCTCGACCACCCGACGGGCGGCGTGGCCGTCCTGGAGGTAGTTGTACGTGTCGTGGAACCGGGCGAGGTCGGGCGCGCAGCGGCGGGTGAGGCCCGGGAGGTCGCGGAGCAGCCGGACCGCCTCGTCCGCGGTGTCGACCAGCGGCCCCGGGGCCGAGTCGCGGAAGTCGTAGAGGAACCCGCGGACGCCGCCCACGTAGCTGTCCAGGTCGGGCACCAGGAAGATCATCGGCCGCATGGTGAGCGCGAAGTCGAACCGCAGCGAGGAGTAGTCGAGGACCGCGGCGTCCGCGGCCAGGATCAGGTGGTTGATCTCCGGGTAGTCGGTCACGTCGAGGAACCGGGCGGTGCCGGCCCGGTTGAGCGGCGAGGACCCCGGGGAGTGGAACCGGTGGCCGCGCATCAGGAGCACGTAGTCGGGTCCGAGCGCGCGGCTCGCGGCCTCGAGGTCGAGGTGGTGGACCATCTCCGCGTTGCCCCAGCTGCTGGCGAGGTCGTCGCGCCACGTCGGCGCGTAGAGCACCACCTTCTGGCCGCGCTTGATGCCGAGGCGCCGGCGGGTGTCCGTCCGAACCTCCTCGGCGCGCTCCGACACCAGCAGGTCGTCGCGCGGGTAGCCCTCGCTGAGGATGGGCCCGTCGTAGGCGTACTCCCGGCGGTAGTGCTCGTCCATCTCCGGGGCCGGCGTGAGGATCAGGTCCCACTCGCCGGAGGTGCGCTCCAGCTCCATCTGGATGCGCCGCGGCGTGTAGTGCTTGGCCCGCCACATGCGCAGTCCCATCGACTTCGCGGGATAGCCGTGGAAGGTCTGCAGCAGCCGCTGGCCGGGCCGGCGGTCGAACCAGCGTGGCGGGTCGACGTTCATGCACAGGTACTTCGCCGACGCCAGCACGCGGTAGTACTCACGACTGTTGATCACGACCGGCACGCCGCCCTCGGGCACCCACGACGGCGAGCCGATCACGCCCCAGTAGAGGGTGAGGTCGGGTCGCGTGCGCCGCAGCTCCTCGTGGATGGCGAGCTGGCTGTCGGTGGCCGACGCGCCACCGTAGGACTGGAGGTAGACGGCCTGCTCGTCCAGGGCGATCTCGCCCTCGCGCGACCACTGCTCGAGCTGCGCCTGGGCGTAGGGCCCGCGCTCGTCCCCGGTGAGCGGCCGGGTGAGCTCGATGCCGCAGTCGCGGGCGGCGCGGACGACCCGGGCGGCGTACCTGCCGCCGATCATGAAGCGGTGCAGCTGGTCGACCGCGCGCTCCCCGAGCAGCGCCCGGGTCTCCTGGCCACCGTCCCGGACGGTGAACCAGTACCACCCGTGCGGGACCGGCGTCTCGCCGAGGCCCCACGGGTCGGTCACCAGCCGGAACCGGGCGCGCACCACTCCCGCGCCGGCGGGCTCCATGACCGCCTCGGGCGCCGCCTTCGCCCCGACGAGTTCGAGGCGGGCGCCGGCCGGCGGGCGCGCAGCGAGCCAGCGACCGGAGACCGTGACGTCGAGGTCGTCGACGGCGACCTCGTCGACGACGAACAGGTGGTGGGCGTCGCGGAGCTCCACCATGCCGGCGGCGTCGCGGGTCGCCACGACGTCGCCACCCCCGACGCCGAGCCACTGGTCGGGCGACTCCGGCCAGGCCACCGGGTGCTGGCGGCCGTCGGCGGTCAGCGCGTGCAGCGACCAGCGCCGCTGCGTCGCCGCCGCGGCCGGGAGCACCAGCCGGAACGCCAGGCCGTCGCGATCGCGGGTCACCTCCGACCGGGCCTGCTGGCTTCCCAGGACCGCTCGTACGGCGACCACGGGGACGCCGGCGGGATCGAGCACCCCGGAGACCGACCGGCCGTCGACGGCGAACGAGCGGAGCCGCGGACCGACGTCGGGCTGCACGGTCAGGCCGACGGCGGTCGAGGGCGGGGTGAATCCCACGACGGCACCGGCGGCGCGGCGCGGCGCCAGATGGTTCTGGCCGAGGAACCCGGCCGACGCCTGGTCGTCGACCATCGTGATCGGGCCGGAGCGGGTCACGCCGTCGACCGTGAGGGTCACCTCGACGGACCAGGTGCGGCCAGCGTCGGCGAGCCCCTGCTCCTCGGTGAGCGCCACCAGCTCGGCGACCGGGACGGTGGCGACGAAGGCCCCCCAGGAGAAGTCCTGGTAGCGGCGGCCGCCCTGGTTGCCGCGCCAGTCCCGCTCCTGGCGGACCGGCAGCTCCAGCCGCCGGCCGCTCCCGCGGTCGACCAGGGCGCACTCGACCGTCGGCAGGCCGGTCATGTGGACGAAGTCGATCGCCGAGAGCACCAGCAGCTCGATCCGCTCGGGAGCGACCCACCGCACCTCGCGCAGCGTCGCGCGGAGCCGCGTCTCGTCGGCGGTCATCTCGTAGAGCTCCGGCGGGACGCCCAGCTTCTCGTCGTCGTGGAACGGCAGCTGGGCCCAGACCCTGCCGTCGCGCACAGCCGTCGGCCGGTTGCCGGCGGCGAAGATCCGCTCGGCCACCAGCTGCTCGAGCTCGGCACGGTGGTCGTGCTGCAGCAGCCACAGCTTGACCCGCGACTCCGCGGAGAGGGTGGACCACACGTGGGCGTCGGCCGCCGCGAGCAGCATGCTGACGTGGTCGCGCAGCGTCGTCCACTGCCGGTCGTCGGCGCGCTCCACGTCGGCGACCAGCGGCTGCACCGCCGCGTCGAGCACGCCCCACAGCCACCAGTCCCGCACCGGGGGCAGCCCGAGTGCCTCCACCTCCCGCCAGGTGCGCTCGTGGCGCTCGATCCAGTCGGCGAGGCCGCTGAGGACGTCGGGCGTGGTGCCCAGACCGACGCCGTCCTGACGCCCGGTGGGGACGTAGGTCCACTCCTTGAGCAGGTCGAAGGTGGTCGCGGAGCGGAGCAGCCCGACCGCCACGTCGGTGCCGCTCGGAAGGCCGTCGGTGAAGCGGATCCCCGCGTCATCCCAGAGCCTGCGCGCGAACAGCTTGTTGCCGATGCCGAGGTCGGTGATCGCGACCGGCGACCGCTCGAGCGTGGTGCGGCGCAGGTCGACGTGGTGCGCGGCGTCGTACGGCGAGTCCGGGACCCGGCCCTCGGCAGCGGGCTCCTTCATCCGTCCGACCACAAGCGGGGAGCCCGACTCCTCGTGCGCCGACACCAGCCGGCTGATGCTGCGGGGCAGCAGGTCGTCGCCTCCGGCGACGACCAGGACCAGCTCCGCGCGGGCGGCGGCCACACCGGCGTTGCGGGCCGCGGCCAAGGACCCCTCCTCCCGCCGCCGCACCCGGATCCGCCAGTCCTCCGCGGCATGCCGCCGCGCCACGGCGAGCACCCGGTCGTGCCGCCCGTAGGGCACCACGACGATGTCGAGGTTGCGGTGGAGCTGGGCCCGGAGCGCCTCCAGCAGGGGACCGATCCGCGTGGTCTCCTCGTCACTGACGGGCAGCACGACCGTGACCAGCGGACCGGAGAAGTCGCTCCGGAAGCGTCGGGTCACCCGGCCGACGGGTCCCCGCATCCGCCCGGGCGCCGACTTGGCGAGCCGGATCAGTGCCTGCTGGGTGCGGACGCGGTCGTAGGCCAAGAGGGTCGGTGTCCTTCGGTCGGTCGGCGAGGGGAGCGAACGGCCGATCCTAACTTCCGGCTCACCCCTCGTGCGGACGCAGCGCCAGCGCCGCGGCGTCGACGGTCGCCGGGTCGAGGCCCGGCACGTCCAGGCGGGGCCCGTCGGCGCCCGGCACCCGGGCCACCGGGCGGCCCGCCAGGCCGGCGAGGTGCCGGATGACGAGCTCGGCGTCGGCTCGCCGGTCCTGGCTCACCAACCAGCCGGTGAGCCGGTGCACCGGAGCGAGGTCGCTGTCGACCAGCGACCCGTCGCCCCAGAGGTCGCGCACCATCGCAACCAGGAGTCGCCACCACTCGTCGTCGGCCTCCGGCACGAGCAGGAAGTAGCGCCACAGGTCGCCGGGGAGCACCTGCACCCGGAAGACGCGCTCCAGGTCCGCGGAGCCGTGGCGGCGGACGCTCTCGAGCGCCAGCTGCTTGGTGGTCCACCGGTCGCGGAGGTCGGCCACCGTCGACCGCATCTCGGTGATGGCGCTCCCGTCGCCCCGGATCCGCCACTGGTAGACGACGTCGGGCACGACGGCCACGGCCCGGGCGCGAACGTAGGCCTCGGTGGTCGTGGGCTGGTCCTCGTAGCGGATCCGCTCGGGCCACTGCAGCCCCTCCCTCTCCCAGAACCCGCGGCGGAAGAGCTTGTTCCAGGCGAACACGTCGCCGAGCAGGCCGGGCCGCTGGGTGATCGGCCCGACGAACGGTGTGTGCATCCGGTCGAGCCACGGCATCGGCACGGTTCGGCCGGCCTCGAGGCGGACCACGCCGCCGGTCGCGAAGTCGGCGTCGCTGCGCCGGAGGGCGCGGAGCAGGACGGCGAGCGCGTCGGGCGGCACCACGTCGTCGGAGTCGGCGAAGGCGAGGTAGTCGCCGCGGGCGTGCCGGAGCCCGGTGTTGCGGGCGGCGCCGAGCCCGCCGTTGGGCACGTGCACGACGCGGACCCGGTCGTCGCGGGCGGCGTACTGGTCGGCGAGCGCACCGGACCCGTCGGTCGAGCCGTCGTCGACGACGACCACGTCGAGCTCCCGGTGGCGCTGGGCGAGCAGGCTGTCCAGGCACGCGGGCAGGTACGACGCGACGTCGTAGACCGGGACGATCACGCTGATCAGGGGCTGGCGGCGCAGGCGCAGGGGCATCGGGGCGAAACCTACCCGGCGCGGCGGCCCCCGGTTCGCCCGCGCGGTCGGCTCCTAGACTCGGGCGCCATGACCCACGGACGGCTGCCCCGGCTGACCCGGGCGATCGGCCGCCGCCTCCGGGGGGGACGCCCGGCGCTGACCGTCGTGGTGCCGACGCTCGACTCCGCCGACCACCTCGACGGGTGTCTCCGCTCGCTGCGCCGCCAGCAGCTGGCCGACGTCGAGGTCGTGGTGGTCGACCTCGGCAGCACCGACGGGACGGCCGAGCTCGTGGAGCGGCACCGCGTGGAGGACGGCCGGATCCGGCTCGTCCGCGCCTCCAGCACCGTCGCCGGTGCGCCCGACAGCGTGGCCGACGCCCGCAACGCCGGTGCCCGGGAGGCGCGCGGCGACTACGTCGCCTTCGTCGACCCCGAGGACGGGGTGACTCCGCACGGTCTCCGGTTCGCCGTCGACGCGCTGGAGCGGTCCGGGTCGGACTACGCCGTGTTCGCCCAGCGCCCCTGGCGGCGTGGCAGGGTGCTGGAGGTGCCGGACGCGGAACGGACGCGCCACGAGCGGGCCGAGCGCCTCACCGGTCCGTCGGTCGCGGCCGCGGGACCGGTGCCGGCGTCCCGGTGCGTCTTCCGCCGCTCCTGGTACGACGCCGGCGGCCTCGCGTTCCACGGGCCCCGGCCGGCCGAGGGCCGGCACGCCGCCGAGGCGGCCACGACGGCGTCGTCGGTCGACTGGCTGCCGCACGTGGGCTCCCTCCGGCTGGTCGACCGGGACCGGTCCCCGCTCACCCGAGCACCCGATCCGGCCACAGCTGTGACCGAGGCCGGCGCCGACGTCCGGGCCGGCCTCGACCTGCTCCCCGACGGCGGGGTCCGCGCCGCCGCGGCCGCGCGGGCCCTGACCGACCGGCTCGCCGGCTTCGTGCAGCTCGCCTGGGCCGAGGACGACGCCTACTGGCAGGCGCTCGTGGCGTCGGTGCGCCCGGTGCTCGAGGTGGCCGGCGACGCGGTGACCGCCACGGTGCCGGCCTACGAGAAGGTGCTCCTCGAGCTGGTCCGCGGCGACGACCGTGCCGCGGCCCTGCGGTTCCTGGGCGGCGTCCGCGCGACGGCGCGGCACTACCCGCTCGTGGCCGAGGCGCCGGGGCCGGTCGTCGACTTCGGCGCCGAGTGGCGGGCGGTGGAGGAGCGGCACCGGCTGCTCGCGGACGTCGAGCTGACGGTCCGCTCCGAGGTCCTCACCGCGCGACCGACCGGGGCCGGCGTCCTCGAGCTGACCGGCTGGGCCTACCTCGACAACGTCGACCTGGCCGGCACGGAGCCCGGCATCGCGCTCGCCGCCGAGGGTCCCGGAGGCCAGGTCGTCCCGCTCCGGACCTTGCGCACCGACTGCACCGAGGCCGACGTCGCCAGCGGGCTGCACCACGCCGACGTGACCAGCGGTGGGTTCACGGCCCGGCTCGACACCTCCTCGCTCGGCGACGGCCCCTGGACCTTGTGGGCGACGGTCACCGTCGCCCGCTTCGGCGGCGTCGAGCGGACGGGACGGGTCGCCATCACGCCCTGGGCGATGGCCGGCGTCGCCGCCTGGTCCGAGGGCCCGCAGGCGTTCCACGTGGACCACGACGACATGGGCCGGCTCGAGCTGCACGTGCGCACGCCGACGGCATGGCTGCGGGGCGCCGGGGAGCGCTCCGGCGACCTGCTCCTCGACGTCGACGGGGGCGCGGCCTGGCTGCAGCACGGTGCCGACCGCACGGCGCTCGGCCGCGACCCGGACGGCCGTGCCGTGGTGCCGCTCGACCGGCTCGAGGCCGGCGCCGGTGACCACGTGCTCCACGCCGGAGGCCGGCTGCCGACGGCCGCGCGCCCGGTCGCCGCCCTGCCCGGCACGGCCGCCTCGCCGCACGTCCAGGTGGACCGGCGCGGTCGGGTCGTCGTCCGGCCGCGAGCGCGGGCGGCGCTGGTGACCGGTGCCCGGCTCGTCGGCGAGGCGCTGGAGGCGGACGTGCTGCTCGACGCCGGCGTCGCCGGGTGGCGGGCCGCGGTCGTCGACGGCCGCAGCGTCGCAGAGGGCACCGTCGAGCGGATCGACGGCGACCACCACCGCGTCCGGGTGCCGCTGCGGACCACGCTCTGGGGCAGGGAGACCTGCCTGCGGTCGGGCCGCTACGCCCTCTCGCTCGCCAACGACCGCCACCCCGACTGGTTCGTCCCCGCCCCGTCGGCCGACCTGTGCCGGGCGCTGCCTGCGGAGGAGCTGCAGGAGCGGATGCGGCTGCGGGTCGAGGCGTTCTCGCCGGACCGGCCGGGCGTGCGCGTGGTCGTCGCGCCGCCGCTGGCCGACGACGAGCGGGGCGAGCGCCACCAGCGGCTGCTGCGCGAGGCGGCCCGGGTGCCGGTCGCCGACCGCCGGAGCGTGTTCCTGCGGGCGATGTTCGGCGAGTACGCCAACGGCAACGGGCTCGGCCTGCACGAGGAGCTCGTGCGGCGGGGCAGCGACCTCGAGCTCCTGTGGTCGGTGGTCGACCGCTCGGTGGCCGTGCCGCCGGGAGGCACCGGGGTCGTCGAGCGCAGCCGCGCGTGGCACGAGGCCGTGGCCCGGAGCAGGTACCACATGGTCGACGTGCACCAGGTGCGCTGGTTCGAGCGGCCCGAGGAGCAGGTGCTGATCCAGACGTTCCACGGCTACCCCTACAAGATCATGGGGCAGGACTGGTGGCGCAAGATGGGCAACGACCCGGCCGAGGTCGGCAGCCTGCACCGCCGAACCCGGGACTGGAGCGCGCTGGTGTCGCCGGCCGGGTACGCCTCGCCGCTGCTCCGCCGCGCCTTCCTCGAGCCGGCCTGCGCGGAGCACGTCCCGGTGCTGGAGGTCGGCTACCCGCGCAACGACGTGCTCCAGCGGCCGGAGGCCGCGCAGGTACGACGCGAGGCCCGCGCGCTGCTCGGCATCCCCGACGGCGCGGTGGCCGTGCTCTACGCACCGACCTTCCGCGACTACCTCTCCGCCGACGACCTCACCGCCCGGCGGGTGACGTTCTTCGACGCCGAGGCCGCGCTGGCGGCGCTGCCGGACGACCACGTGCTGCTGATCCGCGGCCACGCGTTCAACGCCCGCGTCCACGACGACCGGCTGCGCACCGGGCCCCGGCTGATCGACGTGACCGACCACCCGGACCCCAACCACCTGATGCTGGCCTCGGACGTCGGGGTCCTGGACTACTCCTCGCTGCGCTTCGACTACGTGCTGACCGGCAACCCGATGGTGTTCCTGGTCCCCGACCTGGCGCAGTACCACCGGTTCCGCGGCGGCGTCGTCCCCTACGAGCCGACGGCTCCCGGTCCGCTGGTCGACACCACGGACGAGGTGGTCTCGTGGATCTCGGACCTGCCGCGGCTCCGGGCGGAGTTCGCGGCCGCGCGGGAGGAGTTCCGCCGCTCCTACGTGGAGCTCGACGACGGGCGCGCCGCGGCGCGGCTGGTCGACGCGCTGTTCGCGCCGCGCGGAGACGCCTGAGCCGGCCCAGTCAGTCGGGACCGCGGCGCAGACGGGTCAGCCGGGTCAGCCGGGTCAGACGGGGTCAGACCGCCTTGCGCACCTCGCCCGGGCGGGCCTCCAGTGCCTGCCACTCCGCGCGCAGCACGTCGACCTCGGCCTCGAGCTCGGCGACGCGCACCACGGCCTGGCTGGCCCGCTCCTCGGCGTCCGCGAGCCGCTCGCCGAGCCGGGTCGCCTCCCGCTGCGCCGCGCTCGCCCGGTCGCGGGCCTCCGCGAGGTCGCGACGCGCGTCCGCGAGCTCGGCGGCGGCGGCCCCGAGGCGCTTCTCCAGACGCGCGATGGTGGCGTCGCGCTTGGCCAGCCTGCCGGTCATGTCGGCCGCGAACTCGACGTTCTCGGCTGTGCGGACCTCGGTCAGCGCCGCGTAGGAGCGCGCCTGCTCGGCGCGGTCGCGGGCGGCCTCACGGCGCGAGGCGGCCAGCTCGGTGTGGGTGATCTTGGTGGCCGCGGCGCCGAGCACCACGCCCACGACGGCGGCGACGGTGACCAGGAGCCACGATCCGGTCACCGCGGTGCCGGCGACGAGGCCGGCCGCGAGCACGAGCAGGGCCACGGCGACCGCGAGGCGGGTCGACCGCTGGCGACGGCGGTTGCCGGCGGGGGAAGTCATGGGCTCACGTTATGTCCGCCGCCGGGCGGGGCGCTGGCGACACGCGCGTCACAGCAGCCACATTTGCCCCAGTGCTCCCGGCCCATGTCCCCGGGTCTCAGGCGTGCTGAGGCGGGCTCAGGCGGGCTTGGTCGGGTCGTCGTCGCCGCGGACCCGGCAGGCGCGCTCGAGGAGGAGGGCCGCCACCACCACGGCCGCGGCCGCGCCGGCGGCCACGAACGAGCGCACCATCCGCTGGTCGGCCAGCTGGGCCGGGTGCCCGATCCAGGTGAGCGCATAGCCCAGGTAGCCCCCCGCCACCACGGCGCCGACCAGAGCGCAGGCGCGGGCCAGGACCAGCCGGTTGACCGCCTGCTGCGGCAGGAGCAGCTCGCGTCGTACGTGCACGGTGCGGTGGGTCGCCCACGCCGCGCAGCCGAGGAGCCCGGCCAGCAGCGCCAGCGCGAGCGGCTGGGCGAGCGACACCAGCGGCGGTACGACGCCGAGCCGGTCGCAGACGGGCCGGACCGCCCAGCCGACGATCAGGCCGAGGACCGCCCACCCGAGCAGGGTCGGCAGCGGCGTCGGCCGGAGCGTCCCCCGGCCTGCCGGGTCCGGCTCTTCGGCCGGATCTGGCTCCTGCTGGGGAGCCTCGCGGCTCACTCGAACTCGAGCACCAGGTCGTCGCGCCGGACCAGCGCGTCGGCCCCGGCCTTGGCGAGCAGCTCCGAGACCGGGCCCAGGCCCGGGAACTCGGCGTCCGGCTCGAGGTCGAACCACGGCTGCAGCACGAACGCTCGCTCGTGGGCCCGCGGGTGGGGCAGCTGGAGGACGTCGGTGTCGCTGCGCCGGTCGCCGACGACGATGATGTCGACGTCGAGGGTGCGCGGCGCGTTCTTCACCTCGCTGCGCATCCGGTCGAAGGCGTCCTCGATGGCCAGCGCCCGGTCGAGGAGACGGTGGGCCGACATCGTGGTGTCGGCGAGGACGACGGCGTTGAGGAACTTCTTCGCGTCCGGCGGGCAGTCGAGGGGCTCGCTCTCGTAGACCGGGGACACGCCGGTCAGCCACAGGTTCGGGGTGTCGGCCAGCGCGTCGACCGCACCCTGGAGGTTGCCGAACCGCTCACCGAGGTTGGAGCCCAGACCGATCACCACGCGCCGGATCGGCCGCATCTCACCGGTCAGCGTGTCGGCATCGATGATGTTCGGGTTGGGGGTCTCGGTCATCCTTGGCCCTCTCTCTCCGGCTGGTCGCCGCCATCGGCAGCGGCTCGACGCCGCCGGGTGATGGTCAGCTGCACGTCGTCGAACTCCGCCTGGATCGGCGCATCCGGCTTGTGCACGGTCACTCGCGCCCATTCAACACGACGGTCCAACAGGCAGGCGTCCGCGATCCGCTGGGCCAGGGTCTCGATCAGGTCGACCGGGTCCCTGGACACCTCCGACACCACGTGGTCGACGAGGCTTCCGTAGTCGACGGTGTCGCGCAAGTCGTCGCTCTCGGCTGCGGGGCGGGTGTCCACGCCCAGGACGAGGTCGAGGCGGAAGGTCTGGCCGTCGCGCCGCTCGTGGTCGAAGACGCCGTGGTGCGCATGCACCTCGATGCCCAGGATGCGCAGCTCGTCGAGCTGGTCCTGCGGCTGCTCGCCCCGCTCGTCGTGGCGGCTCATCCCATCTCCCTCGCTCCCGGACCGGCGACCGGCCGCGTCCACTCTGCCGCAACCGCGATGGCGTCGCGGTGGGCACGCACATCGTGGACCCGGACGCACCAGACCGGGGCCCTGCCGTGCCCTGCGGCGAGCAGGGCGGTGAGCGCCACGCCCGCGTGCTCACGGTCGGCCACCGGCCGGGGCTCGCCCGTGCCGTCGCCCAGCAGCCGGCCGAGGAACGTCTTGCGGCTGGCACCCACGAGAAGCGGGAACCCGAGGTCGGCGAGGACGTCGAGGCGGCGCAGCAGCTCCCAGTTGTGGTGCGGGAGCTTGGCGAACCCGAGGCCGGGGTCGAGCACGATCCGGTCGTCGGCCACGCCGGCGGCCCGGGCGGCGGCGACCCGCTCCGCCAGCTCCGCGCGGACCGCCGGCACCACGCCGCCCTGCGCCTCGTAGTCGGTGAACTGCTGCATCCGATCACTGTGGGCCCGCCAGTGCATCGCGACGTAGGTGACTCCGGTCGCCGCCACGACGTCCAGGATCTCGGGGTCGGCCAGCCCGCCGGAGACGTCGTTGACGACGGACGCGCCGGCGGCGACGGCGCGGGCCGCGACCTCCGCGCGCATGGTGTCGACCGACACGGTGGCGCCGTCGGCGGCCAGCGCCTCGATGACCGGCAGCACCCGGTCCAGCTCCTCGCCCACGAGCGGACGGGTGGCACCGGGACGGGTGGACTCCCCACCCACGTCGAGGATGTCGGCGCCGACGGCGAGCAGCTCGCGTCCGTGGGCGATGGCGCGCTCGGGGTCGGCGTAGCGGCCGCCGTCGGAGAAGGAGTCGGGCGTGACGTTGACGACGCCCATGACGAGCGGCGACGACGGGATCGGCATGCGGCGAGGCTATCCGTCGAAATTGTGCCACGTGGTCCGACGGCGATCGGGACTGCTGCAATGGGTAACGTCTCACCAAAGGCAACACATCAAGGAGTCGATTCATCATGCGCACGCTCATCGAGATGAGCCAGCGCTGGCGACCACCGTCTCGGGAACCGGTGCTGAGCGTCGTCGTCCCCGTCTACAACGTGGCGCCCTACCTCGCCGAATGTCTCGACAGCCTGCTCGGCCAGACGCTGAAGGACATCGAGATCGTCGTTGTCGACGACGGTTCGACCGACGACTCTCCCGCCATCCTTCGGCAATACGCCGGCCGGCACCGTCGGATCCGCACGTTCCGCCAGGCGAACGCTGGGCCGGGTGCGGCACGAAACGCCGGCGTCCGGCAGGCCCGAGGTGAGTTCCTGACCTTCGTAGATGCCGACGACACGGTCCCGCCGACAGCCTTCGAAAGGCTGGTGGCGACACTGCGTCGCTCAGGGTCGGACTTCTGCGTCGGCCGCACTCGCAGAATGTCGGCTGGCGCTTTCTCACCTGTGGGATGGAGCCAGGTGACCCACGACCGCGATCGGATCGGGATCACCATCGATGACTTCCCGCTCGCACTCCGCGACGTCCTCGCCGGCAACCGGGTGTTCAAGAGGCAGTTCTGGGTGGACCGGGTGCCGCCGTTCGAGCCCTACCGCACCTACGAGGACCACGTCCCGATGTTGATGGCCTACGTGCGGGCTCGCAGCTTCGACCTCATCGCGGCCTCGACGTACAACTGGCGCATTCGCCAGGACGGCACCTCGACCAGCCAGGGGAAGTCGGCGATCGCAAGCCTCCGCGATCGGATTGCGGTCAAGGAGCAGGCGCACGAGTTCTTGGCCGCGGAGGCCTCACAGCGGACGTACGACGCATGGGTCGCCCGCTGCATCGCGACCGACTTCGCGTCGTTCGTCCGGCCGGCGCTCGCTGGCACTGCCGAGTACCGCGACCTGTTGAGCGAGACCTACCGGACCTTCTTCGCCCGCGCCTCCAGCGACGCGCTCGCGGGGATCCGGCCCCGCTACAAGGTCGTTGGTTGGCTGGTCGGACAGGGCCACTGGGAGGACGTCGGAACGGCCCTTGACCTCTTCGAGAGCCCACGTGCGCCGCTGGATCGCACAGTGGAGGGTGATCGCATCCGCCTGGTCCCGCCGACCGAGCTGCTCCACGCCGGCGTGCCGGAGGAGATGTGGCTGCTGGCGCGCCACGAGGTGCGCGTTGCCGCGACGCTGCGCGGCCTGAGCTGGCGCGACGACGGCACGATCGAGCTGGTCGGGAGCGCAGCGCTCGGCGGACTGCACCCGACCGACGAGCTCCAGGCAGAGGTCAACCTCTTCGACCTCGCTTCCGCCACGAGCCACCCGGTGCCGGTGGACATCACTGGTCAGACGCTTCGCGCGACAGTGCCTGTAATCGAGCTGCCTGCGGGTCACTGGTCCCTCCTCCTGACCCTTCGGCACCGAGCGCTCTCGGCGACGGACCGCATCCCCAAGATCGACGGGGCGATCGTCAAGGATGCCTTGCAGCCGCGCACGGTCGGGCCGGTCGAGATCCTGCCGCACTGGTCAGTCAACGATGGACTGGTGCTCGAGGTGCGCCGTTGAGGGAGCACTCCCCGGCCAGGTCTTACGTCACGGACGGCCGGGCGCAGTCGAGGCAGCGATTGCATCCGCCACCCGCTCGCGGCACCTGCCGTCGCGAAGCGGAAACGTCGCGTCGATACGCTCCTGGAAAGTAGCGGCGGGCGCGGGGCCGTGGGCGAGCGCCTCTCGCGTCACACGGATGGCGTCGGCCAGGGATTCGGCGACCGGACCGAAGCCGTCCCGCCGATAGTCGAAGTAGCCCCGTCGACCTACGTGACCGCCGCCCAAGACCATGTCGGAGTCGAACTGGAAGTAGACAACCGGACGGTCGATGTAGGCGGCGTTGAACGCCATCGAGGAGTAGTCAGTGACCACGAGCGCGGACCGAGCAACAAGCTCTCGAGGATCGTTGTCATCGAACTTGAACAGCTTCACCCACGACGGCAGGTCTGCCGCATCGAGAACATCACGGAGGTTGGGGTGCGGCAGGAAGCCGACGGTCAGTCTGCGTTCATGGGCGGCGGACGCGAGATCGGGGTCGTGAAGGTACGCCAGCCACTGCTGGACGAAATCGGAGTCCAACACCTCGCGTCCAGCGGCCTCGCGACGCTGGCTGCCAGCCGCCAGCCGCTTCACTAGCCAGACGCGCCAGGTGGGGGCAACGAGGAGAAGGTCCCGCTTCTCCCTCGGCACTCGGAGGCCACGCTCGCGGAGCAGGTCGAAGCGAGGCAGGCCGGCGAGGACGACTTCCTTGGGCGAGTACCGATAAGCATTGCGAGGGCCTGCGATGGACTCATGCTCGCCGAAGGTGCTGGTGACGAAGGTGCTGATGGGTTTGCCGTTCAGCCATCGCGACAGGTCGTCCTTGATGACTCCGTGCTGCAGGAACGTGAACCGCCACGGAGCGGGCACGAAGGAGAGGGCCGCAGGCCGCACGATCGGCTCATCTGCGTGCGAGGAGACGAGGTGCTCCGCGTTCAGCATCAGGAGCTCCCATTCCCTGGTCCCGTACGCCACCAGTCGACTGCGGTACGGCGATCGCTTGAGCCGGCGCCAGGACGGCGTCTCCTCCTCCACCACGAACCATGCGTTGACCTCGGGACGGTTGGCGCGCAGCCACTGGAACAGGTGCTCGGCGCTGTCGTCCGCGTCGTGAAGGCGATCGATCATCACCCAAGCCTTCGCGAACCGGCCCCTGACACGTCGAGACGTCGACTCGGCCAGGAGTTGGATCTGGTAGTCGGTCAACGGCTCGTAGGGCCGATTGACGACTTCGTCGCGGCCAGGCACCAGCCGTCGGAGCTGCGCACCGCCAACGGCGTGCCGAGGGGGTTCGGCACGCTGCATCACCACCGGCCTGGGATGGCCGTCGATAAACACCCGGACCGGTTTGCCCACGGGGAGCCAGATGACGCGTTCCTTCAACAAGGGCTTCTCATGCGAGACGATCACGCGGGTCTTTGCATAGGAGGGGTCGACGAATCTCCCCTGGCTCTCGAAGAGCTCCGCTGGCTCTGGGCCCGTGAAGTAGTAGGAGAGGCGCATCAACCGCCGCGGGCGGTCGAACTCGCGTACGACGACCTGCTCCTCGACCCAGTCCGAGTTGCGGTAGCCGTGCATCATCAACAGCCGCCATTCCAGCGTCAGGCGGGGATAGTCCGACGCCGCGATGGTCCCCGGTGCGATGTGACCTAGGACTTCTCGCATCAACGCGTGGAACTCACCGAGTCTGGAGTCCGGAGCGCGAGCCGCGCCGTTGCTCCACTCGTATGCGCTCAGGTAGTGCGAGAGCTCGTAGATCACGAAGTTCTGCAGCCACTGCGGCACCGTGCCGCGCGTCTGGACCGCCGCTCGGAGCAGCTCGAGGTATCCGAAGCGGAGCACGTCGGTGTAACGGCGTTCGTCGTACAACCCGGTCTGGAGGGTTGAACCAGACTCACGACCCTTGCGATAGAGGTAGACCGCGCTCGCCACGAAGCCGACCTTCGGCTCTGGGAACTGGAGCAAGTAGTGGCTACTGAAGTGGCCGTCCTCGAAGTTCGGCCGGACCGCCTCCGAGAAGCGCAAGCCGACCTCGTCGAGCTGCGCACGGCGGTAGAAGGCTGCCGGTGCGCTCCCATGGAAGAAGGATGGATCGATGGTCAGATTGCGCAGGACGTCGCCGTGACGGAACAGGTAGGTCAGCGGGTGAGTGTCCGAGACCTCGCCGGTCGCGTCGTCCAGCAGCACCCGCTTTGTCGCCACCATGTCGGCATCCGGCGCATCGTCGAGGAACCGCGCCACCCGATCGAGGTACGACGTCCGGAGGACGTCGTCCGCGTCCGGGAATCCGATCCACTCTCCGCGCGCGACCTCGAGGCCGGCGTTGCGCGCCGCTGCTTGCCCACGGTTGTCCTGCGTCAGGACCGTTACTGCCCCCGAGCTCGTGCGCGCCCAACGCTCCAGCAGCTCAGGGGTCTCGTCGGTGGATCCGTCGTCGACCACCACGACCTCGAAGCGATCCCGGCCGATTGTTTGTGACTCGACCGAGTCGATCAGCTCGGGCAGGTAACGCCCCACGTTGTGAGCGGCGATGACGAGGGAGAACTGCATGACGCGCGCATGCTACTTGCTTGGGCGTACCCCCCGAGAGATCGTCGCGGAGCTGGAATTAATCACCGTGACCACCAGTCTCGACACCGGGATGCGACTTTCGGTCACGACAAGCGGCCTAACCGAAGCTGTTTTTGCACCGCGCAGCAGACCCGTCAGGCGGCGCTACGTTGCAGGCGGCGATGATCAGCGGGAATGCATCGCGCCAGCGAGCCTAGGGGGACGCGGTGTGCCTCGGTCATTGCAAGCTGGCGACCACCTCGGCTTCCAGGAAGGGCGCGAGGGTCCGCGCGTAGGTCGCGGTGAGGTGTGACCCGTCGAAGTACACGATCGCGCCGCCCACCACCGGTTGGCACACCCGAGGACCGCAGATCAGGTCGTTGAAATCTGCGAGCGCGACGCTTGGATGAGCGAGGTCGGCGACCGCCTCGATCACTGGATCGTCCGGCTCCCAGGTGTCTCGGGGCCCTGAGCACGCGCGGAGGTCGGTCCCGTGCGTTGCGACGCAGGCTGGGATCGACGGGAGCCCTCCGTCCCCGGGGGCGGGGGTGTCCCGGATCACCAGCACGGACCCACCAGCGCTGGCGAGTGCCCGAAGCACGGTCTCGAAACCGGCACGGTAGTCGGCACGGCCGGTTGCGATGGTCTTGCCGTACGGCGGCACGGAGATGCGGTTCGATGTAACGACGAGGTCGTAGTCGGCCTCAGCGATGGTCGTCGTCGTCCGCCGAACCCACGTACGGCAGGCGGCGGCGTGCGCTACTGGATCGAACTGCTGGCGGATTGCGGAGAGCGCGCATTGGGAAGCGAGGTAGGTATCGATTCGCCAATCGTTGCGCTCGGCGAGTTCCTGTAGGGCGGGCAGCCATTGCCCGGCGTGCGAGTTGCCCGCGAGGGCGATGCGCACCTTCCCGTCGAGGTGACCGAAGGAGCAGCTGACCGCTGGGAACTGCGGTCTCGACGACCAGCAGTCCCATCCACCGACATCCTCGTAGGCCTCAGACTTGTCCTCCGCCGCCAGGATCGGTGCCGGCACCGGGGCTCCGGTTGCCTCGGCGCAGACCGGGTCCCGAGCAAGGCTCGCGGCGCCGAAGCAGACGTCGTCCACGCGAGCAGCGGTCGCCGTACGCGCCTCGTCCATCCTCTGACTGGATTCGGCCAGTTGGGCGAACGCGAGGGCAACCACCACCGCCATCGCAGCGGTAGCGAGCAGATAGGTCTGTCTCAGCCTCGGCTGCCAGGACGGGCTGCGGAACGGATCCTCCACGAAGCGCTTCGTGACTCCGGCAAGGACGAGCGTCGCCGCCAAGACGGCGATCTTGTCGAGCATGCCGAGCTGGCCGCTCACACTCGGCAGCAGCACGATCAACGGCCAATGCCACAGGTAAACGGAGTAGGACACGTCGCCGAGCCACTGGACTGGGCGCATGGCCAAGGCGCGACCCAGCCACGACGTGGCATCCACATCAGCGGCGATGACTGCTGCGGAGCCGAGCACCGGGAGTAGGGCCGCCCACCCGGGGAACGGCGTGCCGGCGTGGTACTGCGTGGCCGCGACCAGCATTGCGAGGAAGCCGAGAGACGCGACCAGCACGCCGCCACGTGGAGCACGCCACCGCGGGCTGAGCACGAGCCAGGCGAGGATGCCACCCACGCCGAATTCCCAGATGCGTGTGAAGGTCGCGAAGTACGCTCGAGCGGGATCGGCGGTCGTTTGGGTCACCGACCAAGCGAGCGACGCCACGACGACCGCAGCAACCCCGATGCCGAGCACAGGCCGAGCGTGGCGACGCAGCGCGGCTGCCGATCCCACAGTGGTCAGCGCCGCGATGAAGAGCGGCCAGCCAGCATAGAACTGCTCCTCGACCGAGAGCGACCAGTAGTGCTGCACCGGTGTCGGCGCGTCGTCAGCCGCCAGATAGTCGACGGAGTCGGACGCCAGCATCCAGTTCACGACGTAGAGCGCCGCTCCGCGCGCCTGCGACGCGGTGGAGGACCACTGCGTCTCAGGAGCGACCATCCGAGAGGCGGCCAAGGTCACCATCAACACCAACAACGAGGCCGGAAGTAGCCGACGGGTCCGGCGCGCCCAGAACTGAAGGAGGTCCCGAAACCGAAGCGGCGGCCGTTGGAACAAGTGTGCGGTGATCAGGAAGCCGGACACGACGAAGAAGACGTCCACTCCGACATAGCCGCCAGTTAGCGAACTGGGGAACAGGTGGAAGGCCAGGACCATGGCAACGGCAAGCGCGCGCATGGCTTGCACGTCGCAGCGCAGGCCGTCCCGCCGCGGCCGGGTCATCAACTGCCACGGCTCGTCTGTGACGGCGTCATCCCGGCGTCCGATAACCGCTCCTCGACGATTCGGGAGACCACCGCACGCAAGGCTTGGGCATTGTCATCGAGGCCCTCCGGCTCGAGCAAGGCCAGAGCCTCATGAGCTCCACGAAGCCGGGCCACCTCGATGGCGAGCGCACGCTCAGTGTCCTCATCGTCGAACACCGCGTGAAAGTCGCGAGACAGGATGACCTGCGTCGACCCCAACCGAACGTGTTCGGACAGAATCAGCTGAGGAGGCAGCGCGCTGGACCCGCACAGTCGGGCCACCCCACCGAATCCAAATCGGACCCCCGCTCGTCGTGCAGCGGAGCTGACTTTCTCGACTGTGCCGTTCGCGACGAGCTCGAACATGAACGTGTGCCCGAGCGCGAGATGGAGGTCGTTGAGCCCGACGTGGATCTCGTCGACGCCGGGGACCGCGAGCACGTCGTCGACGCTCGCCAGCGCAGCGGGTGTCTCCAGCAGCAGCATGGTGGTCGCCCGGCCATCCACGAGATCGACGAACGACCGGACCTCATCGGCAGAGGTGAACATCGGCAGCATGAGCACGTCCGCACCCGCCTCGAGGGCACGCTCCACCTGGGCGGCTGCGTGGGGCCACGGGTCGGTACGCACCACCAGAGCGACCTGCGGAGCCGCCGCCCGGACCACCCCGATGTCTGCGGCGGTGTGTCCAGAGATGACGGTGTCGAGGTGTCCCTGGCGTTCGTGCTTGCCGACCATCTCGAGATCCACCATGACGCGGTCGACACCGGCCTGCGCTGCGATGGCAGCGCGCCGAGGATCCGCGGTGATGAGGATCAGGTGCATGCGAAGGTCCGGAACACATCATCGAAGGTCTCTGACCGCTTGATCACGGTGCAGTCGTCTCCGCGAGTCATGAGGACCGGGACATTCGGGAGGATGAATGGCGGTTTCATCCCGATCGAGTACGAGCCGACGTTGCTGTAGACGAGGAAGTCTCCCACTTCGGACGACAGCTCGACTGATGCCGAGAGGACGTCTTTCTCGATGCAGGTGTAGCCACAGACGTCGTAGGTCTGCGGCGGTCTCGCCATGCGTTCGGGCGCCACGACCGCCACCGGTAGGCTGTTCACCCGGGAGTAGGGACTCGTGTTGAACATGCTTCCAGCCACGAGCAGCATGTCCCGACCGCGGACGTTCTTCCGTCCTAGGACGCGTGTCACGAACCGGAAGGTGTCCGCGACCAGGGCCGTTCCGGGCTCCGTCAGCAACAGCGGCTGGTCGGCCGGATGCGGGTACTGCGCAGCTACCTGTCCGGCCACGACGCTCGCGTAGTCGGCGAAGCCGGGCACGCCCTGCGGGTAGGTTCTCGCCAGCGCCTCGGGCAGCGCGCCGAAGAAACCTCCTCCGACGTTGAGCACCTCGGGCGGCCGATCGTCGAAGATCCGACTGGCGAGACGGAGCAGGCCCGCAGTTCTGCGTTCGAACAGCCGCAGGTCGCGATCCTGGAAGTGGCAGTGCAGACCCACCAGCGTCAGGGCTTCCATGCTCCGTACCCGGGCGAGAACTTCCTGGAACTCCGGCCCGTCGGTGTCCATACCGAATCGAGACACCCGATCAGCACCGATGTCGAAGTTGCAGCGCAGGGCGACTCGGCCCGACAGGCTGGAATCGTGCCTGAGCAGTTCCATGATTAAGTCGGCATCGCGCGCCGAGTCGAGGTTCACGACACCGCCGCCGGCAAGGACGCCACGGATCGACGCCGCAGTCTTCGCCGGCCCGTTGTAGATGACCTGTGCGCTGCTTACGCCCACCCGCGCCGCGAGCTCGCACTCCATCGCGGAGACGACCTCCGCATATCCGCCGGCCTCGTCCACCAATCGACAGATGGCAGGCGTGTAGTTGGTCTTGTACGAGTAGGCGATGTCCGATCTGGGATAGATGCCGCGGAACGCGTTGCGGAAGTCCGCAATGTTGGCGAGGAACCGATCCGCGTCGAAGATGTAGAAGGCGTCATCGTGAATCGCGGCGAGCGACTCGAGGCGCTCGTGGGTGAGCCTCATCTACCGACGCTCCTCGACGACGTTCTTCCCCGAGACCACGGTTGCGACCGTGCGCGCGAGGATAACCAGATCGTAAAGGGGTCCCCAACGGCGATATCGCTGCAAGTACAGCAGATCGATTTCCAGCTTCTTGTCCCATTCGAGATCATTCCGGCCGCTGACCTGCGCCAGGCCGGTGATGCCGGGCCGGACGACGAACCGAGACTTCATCGTTGGGGAGAACTCCTCGTAGGGGCCAAGCTCATAGGTCACCGGGGGCCTGGGGCCGACGATCGACATGTCTCCGCGGATGACGTTGAGCAACTGCGGGAGCTCGTCAAGACTGGTCGCCCGGATGAAGCGACCTACTCGCGTGATGCGGGGGTCGTCCTCGTAGGAGAAGAGTCCCGTGCCGGAGTGCTCTGCTCCCGTCACCATGGATCGGAACTTGTACATGCGGAACGGCCGTCCGTACCGGCCGATCCGCTCTTGGACGAAGACGGGATTCCCCGGGGTCTCCAGTCGAATGGCCGCCGCAACGAGCGCCAGCAGCGGCGCGAGCAAGATCAGGAGCGGGACGGCGACCGCGAGGTCGAACGCCCGCTTCAAAGGTTCCTTCATGGCCCCGTCAGATCTCGCTCGGCAACGAGCCACGTGTCGGCGTTGTACCGGCCTTGGCGCTCGCCGACGATCACATAGCCGTAGTCCGCGAGCAGGTCGCGTTCCACCGGATCGACGTAGACCAGGATGTGCGGTCGGCCGCCGAGGACGGCGAGCACCTTGCGCAGCGTCTCTCCCTGGAATGAGTTGTACAGATAGACGACCAAGTGCCCGGGGCGGGTGTATCTCTCCAAGTTGACCGCTGAGTCACAGTGAGCGACTGCCCTGCCGCGCAGGCCCATTCTCGCGATGTTGGCAGACGCGACGGCAGTCAGCTCGGCGTCGTACTCGACGCCGACAGCACGAGGGCTGGAGGGGCGACTGTACTCCTGGGCATAGACCAGGAGTGCCTTGCCCTTCCCACAGCCCAAATCCAGGAACTGTGCGGAGCCGAAGCGCTCCTCACCCCAGTGACGACGCGCCAAGTCGAGCGTGCTGCGGACCACCCCGGTGAGCGAGGCCACATAGAGCAGACCATCGCGTCTCTCGTCATCGCCGTCAGCATCCGGCTTCGGCACCCTCAGGTGCGTCTTCGTGCGGTAGCGCAGGTCCCAGAAGAGCGCACCACGGAAGTAGGTGATGAGGAACCGTGGTCCGCGTCGCAGCAATGCCCGCACGACGTGTAGTACCTGCCCCATCACGGCCTTCCTTGTCGCAACCACCGCGCGACGCCACTCGCCAGATTTCCAGCACTAGAGTATGTATGGAACCTCGGCGCGATCATGCCCTCGGGCATCTGCTCGGTGTGCCGGATCCGCTTGCTGCCGATGACGTCGAGGACCTCCGTGATGGCGCCGCTCCGCGTGACCCCGCTCGCCTCCAGTGCCCGACGCACGATGGCCGTCCAGGCCGACTGGTCAGCGCCTGCTTCGTCCGCCAGCTGAACCAGGAACAGTCTGCCATCCGGCGTCGGTCCAGGCTGGTCGATCCTCGCGACCCGCACCACCTCCGGATCGTCCCAGAAGGCGGCATAGCTGACCGGCTCCGCCAGCCCGCCCTCCATGATGCGGACCAAAAGCGAATGCGTGGTCACTTGGACAACGGGGATGCCCTTGAAGGCGCCGTCTTCCGTCTTGGTCAAGGCCGCCGAGCAGGTGCACCGGACGTTCACCGCGTCCAGCGTCTCGCCGTCGGCGGCGGTCAGCCTCCAGTGCCGCCCCACGTCATCAGCGGCGACGACGTCGAAGGTGCGGAACTCGATGCCCGCGGCAACACATCTGCGCACCAGCGCAGCGATGAACGCGGCATAGCCGTCGACGGGTGCCTGGATGACCGACCCGCGAACCGCAAGTCCCCAGTGATGGCGAAGGAAGTCCCTGATCTTCTGCCGGAACACAGCGTCGCGATCCCAGTCGACGGCTCCTCGGCGACCGACGAGAGACAAGAACCGGTGCTGCAGGAGCCGCGCGAACGACCACGTCGTCGCGGCCAGAAGGATGCGGCGGCTGGCGTAGGACGACCGTCGGCCACCTGGCAGCACCCGAACGGGCTGGGGCTCCAACGGCGCAAACGCCACACCCGTCACGGCGGCAAGGTACTCGTAGACGCCTGGAAATTGCTCAACGAGGTGACAGGCGTACTCGACATCCAGCCCCTCGTCAGTCGGCACCGCGCGCCATACGCCGCCCGCGGCCGGCTCCCGGTCGAGCACCACGACATTTCTGCCGCGATCACGTTCAGCCAGCGCCACGAGCAGCATGAGGGGGCTCGAGCCGATGACGGCGGCGTCAACGAGCACCGGCGGCCACCCATGTCGCCAGCAGCTCGCTGACCCGTGCGATGCTCTCGTGGTCTGGCTGATAGACATGCTGCTCGATCGCCGAAATCGGCGTCACCTCGACCGAGGTGCCGACAAGGAATGCTGCGTCGAAGTCACCCAGGCGCGCCGGATCGATCCTCTTCTCGACGACGTGCATCTCCGCTGCGCGACACAGCTGGATGACGCGTCGACGGGTGACGCTGGGCAAGACATCAGAGTCGAGCGGCGGCGTCTCCAACGCGTCTGCCGTCACGAAGAACACCGCAGCCCCCGTCGATTCCGACACGACGCCGTCATGGGTGAGGAAGAGCGCATTGTCGAAGCCACGGTCGACAGCGTCGAGATATGCATACCGGGAGTTGAGGTAGTTGGCTCCAGCTTTGACCTGTGGCGGCATGCTGTCGGCTGTGATCCGCCTGTATCTACTGATCCCCAGGGCCACGGGTGATCGCGAACCCAGTGCGCCAGGCGCGGAACGCACACTGACGGCATAGTGGGCTTTGCCCGTCGTGCGCCACGATCCGTCGCCGCCGAGGTAGACCGTCACGCGGATGTACACGTCCTCTGCGACGCGGTGCTCGACGAGGATCCTGCCAATCTGCTCGGCCAGCACTGCACGATCGATGGGGATCTCCAAACGCATGTCGTCCGCCGACTTGTAGAGGCGGTCTAGGTGCGCCTCCAGATCAAAGAAGACCATCTCGCCCTGGCTGTCGTTCCAATAGGCGCGAATTCCCTCGAAACAGCTGATGCCGTAGAGGAAGGACGGGTTGTAGAGAGAGATTTGTGTGAGGTCCAGGCATCGCTCGCCGTTGAGGTACGCAACATTCATCGGGCAGCAATCCGCTCCAGGTGGTCGGCGAAGGCAGGGAACACGACGTCGCTGCTGAACCGGTCGCGGTGGAGCAGGGACGCCGACCGTTGCTGCCGCGCCAGCAGCGAAGGGTCGGTGAACATCTGCGCCAGTCGCCTCGAGAGGTCGTGCGGATCGCTCCCTCGATAAAGGAATCCGCAGTCGTGCTCACGCACGAGACGCCCCATCTCCCCCCCGACCGAGCAGGCGATCGCCAATCCGGCTCCCAGGTACTCCGGGAACTTGTTGGGCACGTTGAGCTGGAAGTTCGACGTGTCCTTGTAGGGCACCAGCCCGACCGACGCGATCGCCAGCAACGCACTCAAGTCCTCGCCGCGCAGCCAACCCGGAAGCACGACGTTTTGGCTCCCCGCCGCATGGCGGCGGAGGACTTCCAGCTGTGGGCCGTCGCCGGCGAGAACCATCAGCAGGTGTGGACATCGCTCGGCCGCCAGCCGTGCCCCGTCAATGGCGGCCTCGAACTCGGACTGTACGCCGAGATTGCCGGCGTAGACGACGAGAGCGCGCTCCGCTGCGCCGCGACCCAGGAAGGCCTCCACCCTCTTACGGGCGAGCTCGAGATCCTCCACAGCTACCGGCCTGTTCGCCATCGGGAAAACTGCATCGAGCTCACTGCGGTCGCGCCCCGCCTTCTCGAGCGCCCAACTGAGATAGGACTCGGTGAGGGCGGTGACGCTCGTTGCGCTGGCAAGCGCCTCGCGTGCTGCCGAACCAGGGCGATTGAGGAAGGCGTTCGCGACGGATCGAGTGCGCCGCAACCGCTGGGGAACGAGATCGAGGTAGAGGTCGGGCCAGAGGTCCCGCACGTCAACGATCACCGGGATGTCGTGGAGCTTCCCGTACCGCACCGCCGACAGACCGAGCTCGATCGGAACGTTGCCCACATGGATGAGGTCTGGTCGCGTCGGCCATTGTTCCGCAAGGCGAGCGAAGTTCTTCGCGAGTGAGCGATGGCTCAGCACCCGGCGCAGGCCGACATGGCGTTGGTACGAGCGCGCCTCGATGTACTGCAGCGCGCAGCCGTCCCCCCGTCGCAGCACCGATCCCTCCGTGAGCTGACGCTTCTGGTGATGACTGAAGGACGAACGCCAGCGCGTGACGCGGTGACCACGGTCCGCGAGGACCTCGGCCAGCGTGTTCGACCGCCACTCACGCCGGTTGGTGTCGGATCGGGGCTCCGCAGGGTGCTCCTGGGCCTGGACTACCCAGAACTCCATCACCATGCCCCCGTCACTACGCTTGCCCACGCCGGTCGCGGGGCGACCCACCTGCCCGGCGAGCGCCAGCATCGTAACCGACACGCCGACACGCTCTGAATCCGGAAGCGTCCGAGCCGAATGAGCCCGACATGAACCGCACGCGAGCCCGTTTGCTCGGAAGGTTGGTGAGCTCGCCGGTTGCTGTCGCGTCCCTGGTCCCGGCCCTGTCGGCCGCGGTCGCTTTCGTGGCGAACGTGCTGATCGCCCGGGCCCTCGGCCCGGAGGCGCGGGGCGCCGTGGCGCTGACACTGCAGGTGGGCTACTTCGCAAGCCCCTTGATCATCCTCGGACGAGATCGGGGGGTCCTTCGGGGGGAACGCACGGTGCCCCTCGTCTCCGGCCCGGCGGTGGTCATCGCCTTGGTGATCGCCGTCCCGTTCATGTCCGAGGTTCTTTGGCTCGCGGCGCCAGCCGCCTGGATCTCGGCCCACGCGACCATGGCCAGGGCCGAGGCACTGAGCCGCGGGCGCATCAACTGGTATCTCGCGTGGTCAGCTCTGTTCCAGTGCACGATCCTGGTCGGCAACGGGGTCCTCTTTCTCCTCGACGTTCGGGAGACCGCGTGGTGGCTGTTGCCCTACACACTGCCTGCGCTTGCCATCGCGATCTGGGAACTGACCCATGTCGCGCGGAGGGGACGTGCCGCCTTCCAGCGCGGCCTCGCCTTCCTACACCTTGCTCCCGCAGCCGTCGCGTCGCTGGTCGTCCTCAGGTCGGAACGCCTTCTGCTTCCAATCATTGCCACCACGAATGAACTCGGATACTACGTCGCGGTAGCGACCGCCACTGAGCCGATCGCCTGGCTGGCCCAAGCCCGTGCTGACCGGCACACGAGCCAGGAAGGCCAGGGGACCCGCCGGGCACTCGCAAGGAGCGCGCGTGAGCAGATCCCCCGGTTCGCTGCCGCCAGTGCGGTGCTCGGACTCATCGCCTTCGTCGCGGTCGTCCCGTTGCTCGGCCCTGCGTTCGCACCGGCCCGTTGGCTCGTGCCGCCGTTGACCCTCGCGGCGGTCACCCTGGTCCTTTACCGCTTGGCGATGGCACAGCTCCTGGCGAGCAGGCGTCCGAGCCGGTCAAGCCTCGCCGAGACGCTCACCGCGATACTTGCGCTTGCCGTCTACGCCGCCGCGATCTGGCTTTGGGGGATGCACGGTGCGGCCTGGGCCAGCGCCGCGGTCTACGGGATGGGCGCCGCCATTGCGGCGCGCCTCTTGCCGCCGACCTCCTCCATCACCTACGGGCAAGCAACCGGACGTCGCTGATCGCGAGCTCTTCGCTGGGCACGTGCGCGAAGTCGCGATGAACGGTGAAGCCAGCATGCAGCTCGGCCAGGCTGCGCTCGTCGACGTCGTAGCTCTCGATCAGGACGTCGAAGCCGGTCCCGCGGAGTATCGCGCCGAACTCCTTGCCCCGCAGTCGGTTGTGATAGGCGAACCGGTTGCCGGCGAGACGATCCCACTCGCGCGCCGAATAGCGAAGGAAGTGCACCAAGGAGATGCTGTCGTCCGACTGCGCGAAATGGTCGCTCGGATCGACGACGTGCACCGCAACGCCGCCAGGTCGGACTACCCGGTGGGCTTCGAAGAAGATGGTCCACAACACCTCTGCCGGGATGTGTTCCAGCACATTGGTGGAGAAATGAAGGTCGACGCTCGCGTCAGGCAGGTCCGGCAGCGCGCCCGCGTCTCCCGGGGCGACGTACCGCACCCCGGCTGCCGCGAAGTACTCCCTCGGCCGCCCCTCGTACCGCGCTAGCCGTGTCAATCCCTCCGCGAGCACGTCGGACGGCACCAGCCCGGGCTCGACGTACTCCCGATAAAGCTCCTCACGCATACCGATGAGCTGCGACATCAGGTCATCGACGTCGTCCCATTGGAGACGGCGGTTCAGATCTACGGTCACCAGCTCAGCGACACCGCAGAGGCTGAACAGGAGCGGCAGCACGGGGTGGTGGCCAGTCCCAACCTCCAAAGCCCGAGCGCCCTGAACGCTGACACCCGCCTGTTGCATCAGTCTCATCATGGAGAGGTGATGCGGCATGCGGTGGTGCACGTCCACGCTCAATGAGCCGAAGCGGCGCTGAGCCACGACGTACAGCCTGTCGCCGATCAGAGGCGTCCGCGCCAGCACGCGCTGAACCCAGGCCTTCTGTTCCCATCGCATAGCGCCGCTGACCCTAACATCGGCGCTGGCTACGCCCGACTGAACGACGCGCGGCTCGCGCGACGGCATTGGCGCGGCGCGCTGCGACCATCCTGCCGTTGTGGGGACGCAGAGCGGAACCGCTGATAGCCTCGAGAGTGGAAATTCCTATGGGGACAATGGGGGAGCAGGGCTGTGCCTACTCGACTGACCACCGGCATCGCGGTACTCGCGGCGGTGGCACTCACACTCACGTTGGCCATGTTCAGCCCACAGTCCGCGGACGCGGCAAGTCGCATCTCGGCGCGCGCCAGCACCACCGCACCCATGTACTCCGAGGTTGTCACCTTCAAGGGCTTCACCACGCCCTCCGGCGTCCGGACCGTGCGACTCCAGAAGAAGTCGAGCGG
This sequence comes from Nocardioides proteolyticus, assembly GCF_051280635.3. Classification (NCBI taxonomy): domain Bacteria; kingdom Bacillati; phylum Actinomycetota; class Actinomycetes; order Propionibacteriales; family Nocardioidaceae; genus Nocardioides; species Nocardioides proteolyticus. The sequence goes on from NZ_JBNBPO030000015.1 coordinate 72,413, forward strand.
CCGCTGGGTGACGATCAAGTCCCTTAGGACCAGCTCGTCGGGCCGCTACACCTTCAAGACCGCCTTCAACCGAGCGACCTACGTCCGGGTCCACGCGCCAGCGACGCGCTCCCGTAGAGGACTCACGAGTTCTACGATCACCATCCGACCGGTGTCTCAGCGCCTCACCGCCAGCGCTCTGCCCGGCATCGTGCAGCAAGGAACCAGCCCGTCCTCGTCCGATGGAGCCCGCGAGGTCGTGGCGGCACGCATCACACCCGCTCGCACGGGACGCTACGTCGTCGTCGAGCAGCTGGTCGACGGAGCATGGAAGCGGCTCGTCGCCACGAGGTCGGACAGTCGCGGTAACGCAACCCTCCGAGCCGCGCTGGCTGACGTTCCCACCCGCGTCGTCGCCCTGGCGTGGCGGGGCGCACCTGCCAAGGTCATCGATGTGGCCACTAACCGGTGGAGCCAGGTCCACAACTCGGAGTTCAACGAGCCCGTCGGCGGCGTGAACAACCTGCCTTCTCCGTGGGCGGTCCGGCAAGAGGGGCTGCGGTCGACCGGCAATCCATGCGCGCCCAGCCACGGCGACGCTGTGGCCATGACGGGACAGACGCTGAAGCTGTCTGTGATCCCGAACCCGCTGCTGGGCAAGACCTGCAAGGCAGGATCGTACGGCTCGTTCTACCCCGGCAAGAGCGGGCACGTCGGCACCGACGTCAAGGCACCACGCTTCCTCTTCAAGTACGGCATCGCCGCAGCCCGAATCAAGCATCACAAGCGGCAGGGTCAGCACGGCGGTTTCTGGCTTCAGCGCGGTGGCGACGCCGCCAACCTACAAGCCGGCGCCGAGATCGACACGGTCGAATACTTCGGCGACGGGCGCACCGACGGCGGTATCCAGCAGGTACTCCACTACCTCGACTCCACGGGCAAGAACGTGACCCTTGGCGGCGCCAACAAGAACACTTCGCGCGCCCTGGCGAGCGCCACGGACAGCTGGTCCGGCGCCTACCATGTCTTCTCCGTGGAGTGGACTCCGCGACACTACATCTACCGGATCGACGGGATCGAGACCTTTCGCATCACCAACCGCGGGATCTCCACCGTGCCCGAGTTCCTCGTTCTCAGCCTGACCCCCTCGGCGTATGAGATGCCCAGAGGCTACGGAACCACTCAGTCGATGAACGTCGACTGGGTCAACGTGTGGCAGACCAACTAGTCTCCCCACCGACCGTCAGCACCGATCGACGGAGGAACGAGACCTCTCGGATGGACATCGCAGACTATTGGCGTGCGCTACGCCGGAGCTGGTGGGCGGTCCTGATCGCCGTCGTCGTGACGGCGAGTCTCGCCCTGGCGGGATCGTTCCTGGCGCCGGTCAAGTACGAGTCCTCGTCCAGGGTTCTCATCGCCGCCACGCCGAGCGACACGCCCACCGACGCCTACCAGGGCCAGCTACTCGCCGAGAAGATGGTGGGCTTGTATGCGGAGCTGGTAACGAGTGAACTCATGGCGGAACTGGTCCTCGAGGACGTCCAGACGGACATCGGTCTGAACGACTGGACCGACGTCATCGGCGTCCAGGTGTCCGACGGGTCGACGATCATCACGATCCGCGCACGCTCCGGGTCCGCGACCACGTCCCGGGAACTCGCACAACTGACCGCGGAGGGGTTGGTCGACTACGTCAGCGACACCGAGTCCGACTCTCAACTCGCTGGTCCCGTGCTGCAGGCAGTAGTCCTGGATCCTGCGGCCGAGCCCGCCGAGCCCGCCTCTCCGCAGCCGATACGAAACGCGATCCTGGGCGTGCTGCTCGGTCTCGTGATCGGCGGTGCCATCGCGGTCCTGCGTTATCGGAGGCCGAAGGGGGCGAGCGTCCCGAGCTCCTCTCCTGGTGCGATCGACCCCGCGTCCCGCTCTCCAGAGGGCAGCACGGCGGACGCCTCGTCGCCTGCTCCGGCTTCTCGTCGCAGGCATGGCGGCCGTCGCCGCAATGCCTGAGGAGACGTCCCGCATCGCGCTGCACCGACCTCTGGTCGTGCTGCTCTTCGTCCTCCTGCTCGCGGGCAGCCTGTCCTTCGAGGACCTGGGTCTCGCCAACCCGCTGATCATTCCCGAACGGCTCGCGGCAACGTTGTTGGTCACACTGGCCGTGATCGTCCTGGCAGCAGCGAACCCGCCCTTGCGGCCTCCCGTCGCCGGCGCCATCTGCATCCAGCTTCCCTTGCTCTACATGTTGGCCACCGGCCTGTGGGGCGCCGCCCTGCCGGAAACGTGGAACGCGATCATCGACCTGTGCTGCATGGCGTTGATCACCGCGGCGACGATTCTGCTCATGCGCCTGGACCCCCGCGGCACCGCGCGCACGCTGCTGTGGTGCGCAGCAGTCGCCGGCGCGATCTACGCCGTCGCGGCGCTCGCCGGCTCGGCTGTGGGAGAACGCGCCATGGCGTTCGGCAGCGGTCCGAACGTCTTCAGCCGGATGACGCTGATCGGGGCCATCGCTCTCGTTGGTCTTGTCGTCCTCGAGCGTGCCCCCGCCGCGCTCCTCGTCGCGGTGCCGATCCTGCTCGCCGCGACCGTCGCTTCAGGGTCCCGCGGAGCGATGTTGGCCGGCGTCATCGCCTCCGTTGTGCTCCTACCCGTCCTGCGGCGAGCCACCCGAGGGCAGGTCGTCTGGGCACTGGGATCACTCGCTGTCGGCACGACTCTGGTGTTGCTGCGCTACGGAGACGTCGTCCGGTCGACGATCGAGAATCGGCTCTTGGACCTCACCTTCGAGCAGGGGTACAGCTCCGGACGCGAATCCCTCTTCTCTGAAGCGCTCATGCTGTTCGCCTCGCATCCAGTCACCGGCGTCGGCCTCCAAGGATTTCAGGAGCAGACCCAGGGACCGCATCCCTATCCTCATAACCTCGTCCTTCAGATTGCGGCCGAGGGGGGCGCCGTCGGTCTGATCTTCTTGACGATCGGCCTGGTCGCCGCCGTCGGGATCCTGGAAGGTCGCTGGCACGATCCGATGACTGTCTTGTTCGCGTCGTGCGCGGTGGTCGTCCTGACGTCTGCCATGGTGTCCGGCAGCTACTACGACTCGCGTTTTCTGTGGGTCTTCCTGGCGGTCGCCCTCCATGCAGCCTCCGCCCGACGGGTGCCAGCACACGAGCACCGCGAGACGCTCGCCGGCTCCTGACCGACGCCGCTGCAGCGGAGACTCAGAGGACGCGCCGCACCTGGGAGGCGGCCTGCGGCTGCAAGGCGAGGTTCCGAAGCGCAGCGACCACCTCCCCGCTGGGCCCGGTTGTCGGGAGTCTCCGCGCCGCCTCGACGCTCACCGGGGGCACGGTGACGTGGGAGATGAGCGGGTGGGAGGGCCGATGGTCGTGTTCACCTCTCGAGCGAAGAATCTCCTCTCGCTTCTCGCCCTCACGCAGTCCGGTGTAGACGAGATCGATCTGCCGTCCCGACTGACGGATGAGCTCGCGAGCCACATCGTCGATGCGGACAGGCTCCCCCATGTCCAGGATGAGCACTTCGCCGTCCCTGCCGACCGCGCCGGCCTGAAGCACTAGCTGCACCGCTTCGCCGACGGTCATGAAGTAGCGGGTGACGTCGGGGTGGGTGACGGTCACGGGTCCGCCGTTTGCGATTTGGGCCGCGAACGTAGTCAGGACCGACCCTCGACTGCCCAGCACGTTGCCGAACCGGACACTGATGTAGGTGCCCTGTGCGCGCGCCGCGAAGTCGGCCGTCAGCCGCTCGGCGATCCGCTTTGAGAAGCCAAGGACACTGACCGGGTCGGCTGCCTTGTCAGTGGAGATGTTGACGAACCTTTCGACGCCCGCGCGCTCCGCGGCCATGAGGACGTTGGCCGTCCCCATCACGTTGGTCTTGACCGCCTCGAGCGGGTACTGCTCCAACATCGGAAGGTGCTTGAGCGCGGCGGCGTGGAGGACAACCTCCGGTCGTCGTGCCTCGAATACCGCTTGGAGGGCCGCGGCGTCGCGGATGTCGCAAAGGATCACGTCCGGCGAGTCGAGCAATGCACGCCCGTGAAGCGACAACTGGACGCCATGGAGACCAGACTCGTCACGATCGAGCATCATCAGCTCAGCCGGGTGCCACCGAGAGATCTGGCGCGACAGTTCCGACCCGATGGACCCGCCGGCACCGGTAACCAGCACGCGCTTGCCGTTCAAGAAATGGGCGATCGAGTCTAGGTCCGTCTCGATGGCACTCCGGCCCAGAATATCGGCGATATCGATGTCACGGACGTCGCGAATGCTTACCTTGCCCTCGAAGAGGTCCTCCACGGGCGGCAAGACCTTGAGATCGACGTCGAGTCGCGCGCACCTGTCCGAGATGGCCGCTATCAGTTCGCTGTCAGCGGACGGGATGGCAACCACCACCGTGTCGATCGCGTCCCGAGCAACCACAGATTCGAGATCGCCCAGTGTGCCTCTCACGGCCACACCCTTGAATCGGAAGTGGCGACGCCATGGATCGTCGTCGAGGAACGCCACGGGAAGGAACGGCGAGTTGGCGGTGCTGACCATCGAGCTGACCAGCTGCCGTCCACCTTCGCCAGCTCCCACGATGACCGTCCGCCGGCTCTGTTCGCTCCGGACCCAACCGGCCTGAAGCGCGTAGGCACGCCAGCCCGCCCGCGCGAGAACCATGAGCGCCACGCCAACCAACGGAGCACCGAACGCCACTGTTCTGGCAACCATTTGCGGCTGAACCAGGTGGTTGGCGAGGTACGTCAGCGCCCCTACTGCGAGTGCTACCGTCCCAAGCGCGACGGTCTCTTCGGCATTTCCAACGAGCGATCTGCCCCGGTAGATCTTCGCCAGCCACCCCAGTCCGAGGTGGGCGCCGATGGCGACGCCGCAAAGCATGACGGCCGACGCTCGCGGGGCCGCCCCTGGCTCCGAGTAGCGGACGTACAACAGTCCAGCAAAGGCCGCTCCAAGGGAGAGGACATCCGTGCTGACCAGCACACCCACTCGATGGCGTCGGAGCATGGTGTTCAGACGATCTAGGTCGCGCACGGCGAAGTTCCCCCCAAGATTGGCTCGCTAAGCACGTAACGGACAGCACTCAATGCTGCCCAGCATAAGGTGCACGACTTCGATTCATGCTGAGATCGCCAACCTGACGGCTCTGGACGGACGAGTTCTCTCATGAGGTTGGGTCTAGGTTGGCGTTCGATCCGCGGCAGGCGACTGATCCGCACCGATAGGGGTCAGTTGGAGATCCTCGTGCCGCGCGCGGGGCCCGGCGGTAGACGAGACGGACGGCTCGCGGCGGGCAGCGGCGCGTCAGGAAAGGTCTTGCGGCGGTCGCTCAGCCTCGCGGGCTGTGGATCAGGGCCATCGCCTCGGCGCGGGTCGCGGGCTCGGTGAGGAAGCTGCCGCGCACCGCGGAGGTGATCGTGCGGGCGCCGGCCTTGCGGACCCCGCGCATCGTCATGCAGAGGTGCTCGGCCTCGATCACCACGATCACGCCGCGGGCCTCGAGGATCTCCATCAGCGAGTCGGCCACCTGGGTGGTGAGGCGCTCCTGGACCTGCGGGCGCCGGGCGTAGAGGTCGACCAGCCGCGCCAGCTTGGAGAGACCGGTGATCTTGCCCGTGTCGGCGGGGATGTAGCCGACGTGCGCCACGCCGGTGAACGGCACCAGGTGGTGCTCGCACATCGACCACAGCTCGATGTCGCGCACCAGCACCATCTCGTCGTGCCCGATGTCGAAGGTCGTGGTGAGCACGTCCTCCGGCCGCATCCGGATGCCCTGCGTGAGCTCGGCGTAGGCGCGGGCGACCCGCGCCGGCGTCTCGAGGAGCCCCTCGCGGTCGGGGTCCTCGCCGATCGCGATGAGCAGCTCGCGCACGGCCGCCTCCGCCCGCTCGTGGTCGAACGGCGGGACGTCGTCGGGCTCCACCTCGGGAGCGAAGATCGGGTCGGCCACGGGTCAGCTGCCGACCGGCGGCTGCGGGGGCTTCGGGTCGTTCGGAGGAGCGACCGGCGAGCCGCCGTACACGTCGCCGCCGGGTCCGGGCGGGGTGAGGATCTGGCCGCTGTCGGACTCCGGCTCCGCGCCGTTGACCGGGTTGCCGTTCTGCTGGGCGCGCCTGCGGATCTCCTCGGGGATCTCCACCGGCGGCACCTGCGAGGGCACCCGGGTGTCGGAGCCGGTCCAGGCCGGCCGCTCGGGACGGCGGCGCAGCGGCTCGAAGACCGCCGCGACCTCCTCCTTGTCGAGCGTCTCCTTGTCGAGCAGGGCCAGCACCAGCGCGTCGAGGACGTCGCGGTTCTCGTGGAGGATGTCGAACGCCTCCTGGTGGGCGGCGACGAGCAGCTTCTTGGTCTCCTCGTCGACCACCGCGGCGACTGCCTCGGAGTAGTTCCGCGAGTGGCCCAGGTCGCGGCCGAGGAACGGCTCGGAGTTGGACTCCCCGAGCTTGATCGCACCGAGCCGCTCGGTCATGCCGTACTGCGTCACCATCGCCCGGGCCAGGTTGGTGGCCTTCTCGATGTCGTTGCCGGCACCCGTGGTCGGGTCGTGGAACACCAGCTCCTCGGCGGCCCGGCCGCCGAGCATGTAGGCGAGCTGGTCGAGCATCGCCGACCGCGGCTGGGAGTACTTGTCCTCGTCGGGCAGCACCATGGTGTAGCCCAGCGCCCGGCCCCGCGGGAGGATGGTGATCTTGTGGACCGGGTCGGTGCCCGGCAGCGCCGCGGCCACGAGCGCGTGACCGCCCTCGTGGTAGGCGGTGATCAGCTTCTCCTTCTCGCTCATCAGGCGAGTACGACGCTGCGGGCCGGCGATCACCCGGTCGATCGCCTCGTCGAGGGCGGAGGAGGTGATCAGCTTCTCGTTGCTGCGCGCGGTGAGCAGCGCCGCCTCGTTGAGCACGTTGGCCAGGTCGGCGCCGGAGAAGCCCGGGGTGCGGCGGCCCACGGCGACCAGGTCGACGTCGGGCGCGAGCGGCTTGCCGCGGGCGTGGACCTGCAGGATCCGGGTGCGGCCGGCGAGGTCGGGGGCGTCGACCCCGATCTGGCGGTCGAACCGGCCCGGTCGCAGCAGTGCGGGGTCGAGCACGTCGGGACGGTTGGTGGCGGCGATCAGGATCACGCCGCCGCGCACGTCGAAGCCGTCCATCTCGACGAGGAGCTGGTTGAGGGTCTGCTCCCGCTCGTCGTGGCCGCCGCCCATGCCGGCGCCGCGGTGGCGGCCGACGGCGTCGATCTCGTCGATGAAGACGATCGCCGGGGCGTTCTCCTTCGCCTGCTCGAACAGGTCGCGGACCCGGGAGGCGCCGACGCCGACGAACATCTCGACGAAGTCCGAGCCGGAGATCGAGTAGAACGGCACGCCGGCCTCGCCCGCGACCGCACGCGCCAGCAGCGTCTTGCCGGTGCCGGGCGGGCCGTAGAGCAGCACACCCTTGGGGATCTTGGCGCCGACCGCCTGGAACTTGGCGGGCTCGGAGAGGAACTCCTTGATCTCGCCGAGCTCCTCGATCGCCTCGTCACAGCCGGCCACGTCGCTGAACGTGGTCTTCGGCATGTCCTTGGTGATCATCTTGGCCTTGGACTTGCCGAACTGCATCACGCCCCGGCCACCGCCCTGCATGCTGTTCATCAGGAAGATGAACACCAAGATGATGAGGGCGATCGGCAGCAGCGTGACCAGCAGCGAGCTCAGGAAGCCGGGCTGGGGGTTCTTGGAGTCGGACTCCTCGATCTCGCCGGCCTCGATCTGCCGGTCGACCGCCTGGATGAGCCCTTCCTGCTGGCCCTGGATGTAGTAGGACATGACCTGGTCGCCCGCGTCGCGGGTGCCCTCGTCGAGGGTCGCCTCGATCTTCTGGTCACCGTCGATGAACGTGATCTCGTCGACCTCGCCCTGCTCGATGTACTTCGCCAGCTGGGAGGTCGGGATCTCGTCGTGGCCGCCGCCGGGCGCCACGAACTCCAGGGCGAGGAGCACGGCCAGGACCGCCACGACGATCCAGAGCCAGGGCCCCCTGAACACGCGCTTCACAGACTTACCCGCTCCCACAGTTGGATGAGGACAGACGACGGTACACGCCGTCGCACTCCATCATTCTGTCCGGTCCATGGTGAACCCGCAGCCGGAGCCGGCAGCCGTACTCAGGACCAACGTCCCGCGACGTCTCCTGGTTCCGCGCCGGGCGGGTCAGGAGTAGACCGACGGCGAGAGCGTCGCGATGTCGCGCAGGTTGCGGTAGCGCTCGCGGTAGTCCAGGCCGTAGCCGACGACGAACTCGTTGGGGATGTCCCAGCCGACGTACTTGGCCTCCACCGGCATCTGCAGCGCCTCCGGCTTCCGCAGGAGCGTGGCGATCTCCACGCTCGCCGGGCCCCGGGAGCTCAGGTTGGAGGTGAGCCAGGAGAGCGTCAGGCCGGTGTCGATAATCTCGTCGACGATCAGCACGTGGCGGCCGGTGATGTCGGCGTCGAGGTCCTTGAGGATCCGCACCACGCCCGAGGACTTGGTGCCGGAGCCGTACGACGACACCGCCATCCAGTCCATCTCGACGTGCTTGTCGAGGGCGCGGGAGAGGTCGGCCATGACCATCACCGCGCCGCGGAGCACGCCGACCAGGACGAGGTCGAGCCCGTCGTAGTCGCGCTCGATCTCCTTGGCCAGCTGGCCGATCCGCTCGAGGATCTGCTCCTCGGTGAACAGCACCTCGACCAGGTCGTCCGCGACGTCTGATGCGTCCATGGCGTCAGGATGGCACAGCGGTCGGGCGGAACCGCAGGTGGCCGTCCTCCACGACGCCGGTGACGTGGCCGGGCAGCTGCACCTCGCCGCGGCCGGCGCCGGCGACCAGCGCGTGGAGCGCGGTCACGTGCACGTGGAACAGCTCGGCGTCACGGGCCCCGGCCGCCAGCGAGGCGAGCCGCAGCACCCGCGTGGCGACGGCCGGCGCCAGTCCGGCGAGCGACGCCACCGGGAGGCCCGCCGGCCCCGCGAGCTCCTCGTGCGCCTGCCCGGCGATCTGGTCGAGGGCCTCCACGTCGGCGCGCACCTGGTCGGCGGTGCGGGCGAGGGTCGCGGCGATCCCCGGTCCGAGCTCCTCCTCCAGCACGGGCAGCACCCGCTGGCGCACCCGCACCCGGGTGAAGCCCGGGTCGCTGTTGTGCGGGTCGTCCCAGAACCCGATGCCCTCCGCGAGGCAGGCCGCGACGGTGTCGGCCCGGGCCACGTCGAGCAGCGGGCGGTCGTAGTGGTCGAACGAGCGGCGCATGCCCGCCAGGCTGCGCGCGCCGGAGCCGCGGGTCAGGCCGAGCAGCACCGTCTCGGCCTGGTCGTCGCGCGTGTGCCCGAGCAGCACCCGAGCGGCACCGAAGTGCTCACGAAGCTGCTCGAGGACGGCGTACCGGGCGCGCCGCGCGGCCGCCTCCGGGCCGAGCCCGGCCGGGTCGACCCGGACCCGGGTCGCGGCCGTCTCGTCGGCGCCGAGGTCCGCCATCTGCCGCACCACCCGCGCGGCATGCTCGGCGGAGCCGTCCTGGAGGCCGTGGTCGACGGTCGCGCCGATGACCCGGACCCCGGGGCCGCGGGCCTCGAAGACCGCCGCGCTCAGCAGCGCCAGCGAGTCGGGGCCGCCGGAGCAGGCGACCACCACCGAGCTGCCGGGCGGCAGGGGCGCCAGCGAGCGTCGTACTCCCTGGCGCACGGCGGCGACGGCGGGGTGGAGACCCACGGTCCCGACCGGCTAGCTGAGGACCCGGCGGACCCAGCCCTCGGGGTCGCCGAGCTCGGCCTTGCTGGGCAGGTTCTGCGGGCCCGCCCAGACGGCGTTGAACTCCTCCATGCCGACCTTGTCGACGACCGAGCGGACGAAGTGGGCGCCGTCGCGGTACTGCGCCATCTTGGCGTCCAGCCCCAGCAGGCGGCGGAGGATCCGGTCGAGGGTGCCGACGCCCTGGCGGCGCTTGGTGAACTTCTTGCGGATCTCCACGACGCTCGGGATCACCGTCGGCCCGACGTCGTCCATCACCACGTCGGCGTGGCCCTCCAGCAGCGACATCATGCCGGTCACCCGGTCGATCACCTCGCGCTGCTCGGGCGTGCTCACCATGTCGATGATGCTGCCGCCCCGGCGGCCCTCCTTCACCGCGTCGATGATCCGCTCGAGGCCGCCCTCGAGCAGGCTGGCCGGCTCGACGGTCGCGCTGATGGCCTCGATCTCGGAGAAGAGGTGGTCGCGCATCCACGGCACCGCCGTGAACTGGACCCGGTGGGTCTCCTCGTGGAGGCAGACCCACAGCCGGAAGTCGTGGGGGTCCACCTCGAGCTCGCGCTCCACGTGGACGATGTTGGGCGCGACGAGCAGCAGGCGGCCGTGGGGTGCGGCCTCCGGCTGGCCGAACGGGTCGAACTGGCCGAGCACCTTGCCGGCGAGGAAGCCGAGCAGCCCGCCGACCTCGGCGCCGGTCACCTTGGCGCCGATCCGCAGGCCGATCCCGCTCGGCTGCTTGTCCTCGAGCATCTTGCGGACCATCGGCCGGGTCGCGACCTCGAAGCCCTCGGCGTTGGCCTGGACCCAGCCCGGCCGGTCGACGACCAGGATCGGCGCGGTCCCGTCGGGCGCGTCCAGACCGGTGAACTCCCGGACCAGCCCGGTCGACCGGTGGGCGCCGGCCCGCAGCTCGTCGACGGCGTCGGCCGCCTCCGCCCGCGACACCGACGGGCCCTCGCCGGCGATCCGGGAGCCGAGCGCCACCGCGAACCCCCAGTCGATCACGGAGGGCAGCTCTGCGGACGGTCCGGTCATGCGGGAAGCCTAGGCCGGGGGCGGTGAGGGCGCGCCACCCTGCGGGGCCGGCTCAGCGCCCGCACCGGCACGCCCCCAGACCCGCGGCGGCGTTGTCCATCGCGATCCGGGCCAGCCCCTCCTTCGGCTTGCGCACCCGGTCGGCCAGCAGCGCGAAGACCATCAGGTTGCCGTCGAGGTCGACCGCGATCCCCGCCAGCGAGGTGACGCCGGTCAGCGTGCCGGTCTTCGCCCGCACCCGCCCCCGGCCCGCGGCCGGCGCCCGGTCCATCCGCTCGCTGAGCGACCCCGTGAACGCGGCGACCGGCAGGCCGGTGAGCACCGGCCGCAGGTCGGGGTGCTCCTCGGACGCGGCGAGCCGCAGCACGTCCAGGAGCACCGACGGGGCGATCCGGCTGGCACGGGAGAGGCCGCTGCCGTCGTACAGCACGGTGCCGGCGACGTCGATGCCGTTGGCGGTCAGCACCCGCTCGACCGCGGCCTGGCCCGCGTCGAAGGAGCCGCTGCCCTGGTCGGCGAGCCCGACATGGCGCAGCAGCACCTCCGCGGCCTCGTTGTCGCTCGCCTCGAGCACCCGCTGCACGATCGCGGCGACGTCGGGCCCGCGGACCTTGCCGACGGGAGCAGCCGAGGGCGGGGCCGTGCCACGGACCGGCTCGCCGGCGACCTCGACGCCGTACCGCTGCAGCGCCCGGCCGAACTCCGCCGCCGCCGTGGCCGCCGGGTCGGCGACCCGGTCGAAGCTGTCCGCCTCGCGCCCCTGGTCGACCCACAGCGAGCTGATCGGGGACACCACGTCGTCGGGGATGTAGTCGGGCTCCCACGTGGGGTGCACCTGCGGACCGGTGAAGAGCGTGTCGTCGTAGGCCAGCTCCACCCGCCGCACCCCCTCGGCCTTCAGCGCCCGGGCCGTGCGCCGCGCCAGCGTGCGTACGTCGGCCCGGTCGGGCTGGAACGTCGGTCCGGACGGCCGCCCCCGGTCGTCGGGCTCGCGGGCGAGGTAGGGGTCGCCGCCGCCGACCAGGACCAGCCTGGGCGTCGCGCCGGTGGTGTCGAGCACCGTCGTCGTCTCGAACCTGCGGTCGGGGCCGAGCAGGAACAGCGCGGCGGCCGAGGTCACGATCTTCGTCGTGGACGCCGGCACGGCCACCCGCGCGCCCTCCGCCGCCCGCCACGCGACACCGTCGCCGTCGAGCGGCCCGACCGCGGCGATCACGTGCCGCCCCAGGTCGGGGTCCTGGAGGGGGGCGAGCGCCCGGTCCAGCGCCGCGCGGTCGAGCGGGCCGGACCCGTCGGCGGCGCGCGCCAGCCGCCGCGGCCGTACGACGCCCGGCAGGTCCAGCTCCGGAGGCGGCGCGATCGCGGCCGGGTCGGCGGAGGGCTCGCCGTGCCCACGCAGCCGGTCCCACGCGTCGCCCGCCCACCCGGTCCGCCAGGCGAGGCCACCGGCCGCGACGAGCGCGACCACGAGCAGTGCCGCGAGCGCGGTCCTCAGGCGCCCCGAGCGACGCTCGTCGTCCTTGTCGGCCACGGTCCCCTCGCGTGCGTGCGTCTCGCAGTCTCCCCGACTGCGTGTCCGGGGCCATTGTGCGGGACAATGACGCGATCAGAGGACCGGGGCCGGTTGCACGCGCGTGGTGGACCCCCGTGCCAGGCCATGAAGTGGAGGAAGCCAGTGCTGGAGTTCGACGTGCTCGTGGAGATCCCCAAGGGGAGCCGCAACAAGTACGAGGTCGACCACGAGAGCGGCCGGATGCGCCTGGACCGCTTCCTGTTCACCTCGACGATGTACCCCGCCGACTACGGCTACATCGAGGACACCCTCGGCCTCGACGGCGACCCGCTCGACGCGCTCGTGCTCCTCCAGGAGCCCACGTTCCCCGGCTGCCTGATCAAGTGCCGCGCCATCGGCATGTTCCGGATGACCGACGAGGCCGGCGGCGACGACAAGGTCCTCTGCGTCCCGGCCGGCGACCCCCGCATGGAGCACCTGCGCGACATCAACCACGTGCCCAACTTCGACCGCCTGGAGATCCAGCACTTCTTCGAGGTCTACAAGGACCTCGAGCCCGGCAAGTCCGTCGAGGGCGCCGACTGGGTCGGCCGGGTCGAGGCCGAGGCCGAGGTCCAGGCCTCCTTCGAGCGCTTCAAGACCAACGGTCACTGACCCCTCGCTTCCCCTCCCCTCTGCGCGAGTTGGGGTTTCCGCCCCGCGAGCTGGGGTTTCCGCCCCGCGAGCTGCGGACTCGACGGACGCAAACCCCAAGTCGACGTACGTAAGGCCCAACTCGGGGGACGCAAGCCACAGCTCGCGGGGCGCGAGCCCCACGTCGGCGGTGGGGGTCAGGCGCGCTTGACGCCGCGGAAGTAGCCGATGGCGCCGCTCATCTCGATCATGATGTCGGCGATGCCCTGGGCGCCGAGCCACAGGTCGAGGTCCTCGCTGGTGCAGCCGGGGCCGAGGAGGCCGGCGGCGCGGCCGACCAGGCGGACCGGACGGTGCCGCAGCCCGGAGTCGTTGAGCACGGCGCTGCCGGTGACCACGCCGCCGGGCTTGAGCACCCGGGCCATCTCCACCACGGCGCGGGCGGGGTCGGGGAAGCAGTGCAGCCCGGTGAAGGAGACCACCAGGTCGAAGGAGGAGTCGGCGAAGGGCAGGTCGCCGGCGTCGGCGACCTGCGGGTGCACCTGGTCGGCGACTCCGCGCCGCTCCGCCGACCGCATCGTCCGGTCCAGCATCGTGGGGGCGATGTCGGCGGCGACGTACTCGACGCCTTGGCCGGGCTTGAGCCCGCGCAGGGCCACGCCGCCGCCGCACGGGATGTCGAGGATCCGCGCGCCCGGCGGCTGCCGCCCGATCTCGGCGGCCGCGCGGTAGAGGCACCGGAGGTCGCTGTCGATGCCCACCCGCCACACCAGGCCGCCGGCCCGTGGGTGCTCGACGGTCCAGTCGTAGAAGCTCGCCCACAGCGGGTCGTCGGCCCAGCCGCCGAGGCCCGGCACCTTCGACACCAGCCCTCCGAGCACGTCAGGCACCCGGCCCCTCGCCGATCAGGGCTTCGGCACGCAGCATCTCGCGCGGGATGGCGAAGCCGTCGACCAGGTCGGCGGCGATCGGCCGCACCCGGCGGCACAGGTCGCCGACCTCGCGGCTGATCGCCTTGGAGCGCTGGACGGTGAGCCGGCCGTGCTCCATGAACCACGCACGGTCGGCCTCGATGCCCGACAGCGCGTGGAGGTCGCACAGCAGGTTCAGCGCCAGCTTGAGGTCGCCGTCCTCGAGCGAGGCGACCTTCTCGACGAACGCCTCCAGGACCAGGCGCTCGACGTGGGCGCGCGCCGCGGCGATCACGTGGTCCTGCACCCGGGAGAAGACCTCGCCGGGGTTCATCCCCTCGTCCACGCCCCGCTTGAGCCGGCGGGCGACGCCGCCGATCATGTGCTCCTCCCGGAAGCGGTACATCGCCAGGTGGTAGTCGGGGTCGAGCAGGCCGGCGTCGGTGTCCCAGTCGCCACCGCCGCCACCGCCGGGCAGCAGGTCGCGGATGCCCTCCAGGAGCTGGTGGGCGCGGGTCCGCTCGAGCACCGTCTCCACCGCGAGCCCGGCCACGAACCGGACCATGCCCAGCTGGTCGAGGTCCTCGAAGTCGCTCGCGTAGTCGGTGAGCAGGCCCTTGGCCACCAGCTGGAGCAGCACGTGGTTGTCGCCCTCGAAGGTGGCGAACACGTCGGTGTCGGCCTTCAGGGCGGCGAAGCGGTTCTCCGAGAGGTAGCCCGCGCCGCCGCACGCCTCCCGGCACTCCTGGATGGTGCCGGTCGCCAGCCAAGTGGCCAGCGCCTTCGTGCCGGCCGCGCGCGACTCCAGCAGCCGCCGGGACTCGTCGTCGGTGACGTGGCCGGAGAACACGGCGTGGAGGTCGTCGATGAGCACCTCCTGGGCGAAGTGCAGCGCATAGGTGCGAGCCAGCAGCGGGAGGAGCCGACGCTGGTGGAGCCCGTAGTCGAGGAGCAGCTCCTCGGTGTCCTCGCTGGTCGCCTCGAACTGGCGGCGACGCAGCCCGTAGTGGACCGCGATGGTGAGCGCGACCTTGGCGGCGGAGATGCCGGCCGCGCTCACCGACACCCGACCCTGGACGAGCGTCCCGAGCATGGTGAAGAACCGGCGGCCGGGGCTCTCGATGTCGCTGACGTAGGTGCCGTCCTCGGTGACGTCGGCGAACTGGTTGAGCAGGTTCTCCCGCGGCACCCGCACCGTGCCGTCGGGGTCGAACCAGATCCGCCCGTTGTCGACGCCGTTGAGGCCCATCTTGGGGCCGTCGTCCTCGATCCGGATGCCCGGCAGGACGGCGCCCGCCTCGTCGCGCAGCGGTACGACGAGCGCGTGCACCCCGTGCCGCTCCCCCGCCACCTCGAGCTGGGCGAACACCACGGCCACCCGAGCGTGCTCGGCCGCGTTGCCGATGTAGTCCTTGCAGGCGTCCGGCTCGGTCGTGGTGATCACGAACTCCGCGGTCTCCGGGTCGTAGGTCGCGACGGTGCCGAGCGCCTGCACGTTGCTGCCATGGCCGGTCTCGGTCATCGCGAAGCAGCCGAGCAGCCTGCCGGAGACCAGGTCCGCCAGGTAGGCGTCGTGGTGGCGTTGCGTGCCGAGCTGGAGGATCGCGCCGCCGAACAGGCCGAACTGCACGCCGACCTTCACCAGCACCGAGAGGTCGCCGTAGGCCAGCGACTCGAAGGCGGCGACCGAGGCGCCGATGTCGCCGCCGCCGCCGTACTCCTTGGGGAAGCCCATGCCGGTCGCACCGGTCGACGCGAGCTCGAGCACGACGTCCTTGACCCGCTCGCGGAACTCCGCCTGCGTCATCGTCTCGGCGTCCTCGAGCACCGAGGCGTAGCCCGGCAGCGCCTCGCGCACGGCGGCGCGGACCTCGGCGTACCTCCCGTCGAGGACGCGGGTGAGCTCGTCGACGTCGACCTTGGGGGTCGGCCACTCCTCGGCGGAGTTCAGGTCTGGCATGGTCCCGAACCTAGCGAACCCACCGATCCGTCGTCCCGACCCGCGGCCCGCGGCAGCGGGTCAGGCGGCAGGAGAGGCAGCAGGTCAGGCAGCGGTGTCAGGGGCGGGCGAAGAAGTCCGGCGCGCGCCAGTAGTACATCGACTCCTCGGTCACCGGGCGGCCGGTCCGCGGCGCGTGGATGATCCGGCCGCCGCCGGTGTAGAGCGCGACGTGGAAGATCTCGCCCGGGCCACCGTCGCTCCAGAAGACCAGGTCGCCCGGACGCAGCCGGCCGGCCGTGATCGGCGTCGCCTGCTCGTACTGCGCGACCGAGTAGTGCGGCAGCTGCTTGCCGCCGGCCGCCCACGCTCGCGACGTGAGCCCGGAGCAGTCCCACGCCCGCGGCCCGGCCGCCCCCCACACGTAGGGCTCGCCGAGCTGGTCACGCGCGTAGGCGACCGCCCGCGCGGCGCCGTCGCCGTCGCTCACCGGCGGCTCGTCCGGTACGACGGGGTCCGGCTCGGGCTCCCCGTTGCCCCGGTCGGGGGCAGGCTCCGGCCCGGTCGACGCCCCGGCCGGCGGGTCGGGTGTCGGGTCGGACGTCGGATCACCGCCGGGCGTTCCGCCGCTCCCCTGCGCGGGCTGAGCCGTGGCATCCCGGTCGCGGTCCGCCCCGAGTGCGACCTGCCGCTCCTGGGCGAGCTCGACGCTGATCCCCTCAAGGCGCGCGAGCCGGCGCACCAGCCGCTCGCGCCGGCGCTCGATCCGGTCAGCGCTGGCCGTCGCCTCGGCGGCGGCCACCTCCGCCGCCTCCTTGGCGACCGCCGCCTCGTCGAGCGCGGCGTCCGCGTCCGCGGCGGCCTCGGTGGCGGCGCTCTCCGCGTCGGCCGCCTCCGCCGCGGCGGCGGCGTAGTCGTCGTGGCGCTGGTCGAGCAGCGCCTGCACGTGGCCGCCGGCCGACGACCGCTCCAGAAGCGTGCCCACCCCGTCGGCCGTGATCAGGGCATCCAGCGCGCCGAGCTCGACGCCCGGCCCGAGCGTCCGGATCACGACGTCGCGATAGCTCTCCTCCTCGGCCGCGAGGACCCGGTCGGCGCGGGCGGAGCGGCGGACCGCCCGCCGTTCGTCCCGCCGTGCCTCGGCAGCCCGCCACCGCGCGCCGTTGTAGGCCTCGGCCGCCTTGCCGGCCGCGACGTACGCCGCCTCCACCTCGGCCGCGGCGCGGTCGAGCAGCTGCTGCACCCGCTCGACGTCAGACACCGCCGCGTCCGCGCGCTCCCGCGCCGCGCGCACCTCGCCCGCCGACGGCGCGTCCGGGTCACTCGGCTCGGCCTGGGCGCTGGGCGCCAACGCGGCGGCGCCGAGCGCGAGTGCGAGCAGGCCGGTCCCGAGCCGAGAGGTGAGCACTCGCGTCACCGTAGTGATCATTCGTCACAGAAGGAACAGGAATCTCAGATTTCTCACAAGACACCGGCGTGTCGGCTTGACGAACTACAGCGGTGTAACTTTCGAGCTCGGTGGCCGCGCCCGGCGCCAGGTGCCGTGCCGAGCGGCTCCGCGTCCCGTGCGACCGACCCTCCCGGGCCGAGAGCGCTCCCGCCACGCGCGGCGCGAGCTGTGCGGCTGCCGTAGGGGTCGGGGCGCCGGCGTGTCGTCCGCGATCGACCCGGAAGGGTCGGTCGCCCCGGACGCTGACTGCAGGGCCGTCAGTCGGCGTCGATCGGCACCTTCGACGTGGTCGTGGTGGGGTGGGAGTGCAGGTGGCGGTCGAACTTCTGCCCGCTGGCGATGCCGCCGAGGTAGAAGGCCACGACCGCGATCGCCACGCCGGCGATGTCGTCGGCG
The DNA here is from genome assembly GCF_051280635.3 of Nocardioides proteolyticus. Taxonomy (NCBI): domain Bacteria; kingdom Bacillati; phylum Actinomycetota; class Actinomycetes; order Propionibacteriales; family Nocardioidaceae; genus Nocardioides; species Nocardioides proteolyticus. Next base: position 90,056 of record NZ_JBNBPO030000015.1, read on the forward strand.
ACGTAGTGCCAGCCGAAGTACAGGGTGGCGATGATGGTCAGCCCGAAGTTCACCCAGAAGATCCACTTGAGCACCTTCGAGCGCAGCGTGTACTGCACGATCAGTGCGAAGAGCAGGGTGATCGCGGTGTGCAGGCTGGCGAAGCCGGCGACGGAGTTCACCGATCCCGTCACGCCGCCGTAGAGCACGTTGCCCCGGGCACTGACGATCGAGTTCATCAGGTCGGTGGTGCCGGTGTGGGCGAGGCCGGTGTACTCCGGCCAGTAGGCGATGCCGGGGCCCAGGGACGGCAGCAGGTAGTACGACAGGGTGCCCAGCGACCAGGCCAGGCACTGCGAGGTGACGAACCAGTAGCCGAACGACAGGTTGCGCGACCACACCAGCCACGCGGTGACGCCGAGCGGCACCAGCGGGAGGAAGGCGAGGTAGATCGGGGACAGCACGTGGGCGGCGACGTTGGTGCCGAAGACGGCGTGCAGCACGTCGCTCGGGTCGTGGCCGAAGAACATGACCTTGTCCATGATGTGCAGCTCGCGATCGTAGGACAGGGCCTTGACCTCGCCGGGGGCCGCGTTGGGGTCCGAGCGCACGAACGGCAGGTAGGACTTGATGTTCCGGTAGCCGACGTAGGTGATGTAGAAGCTGATCACGCCGATGCCGACGAGGGTGAACCGCTCGCGGGTCCAGTGCGTCCGCAGCCGCTCGCGGGCGATCGGCACGATCCGGCTCGGCCGGCCGTGCGCGCGCCACAGGGTGAGCGGCAGCAGGTCGAGCAGCAGCGCTCCGATCAGCAGCAGCGGCAGCCGGATGTACGACGGTCCGAGGAAGCTGCCCTCCGGGTCGAGGATCGGCCGGTCGTAGCGGAACGCGATGATGACGGTGAGCACGCCCATGACCAGCGCCGTGGCGATCAGGAGGGTATAGGCGCGGCGGTACACCCGAGGGAGTCTAGGGGTCAGGGAAGGATCACCAGACCGCGACGGTCCACCCGGACCGCCACCCGGTCGCCCGGCTCGGCCGACCAGCCGGGTGCGGCGAGCGCGTCGAGGTCGCCGACGCCGTCGACCGCCACCACCGCCCGCCCGGCGTCCGGCGCCAGCCGGAACGCCCGTACGACGCCCGCCGCACCGCGCTCGGGTCCGGCGCCGCTCCCGGCGGGCGGGGGGCCGACCCTGACCGCGGACGGCCGGACCGCGACAGCGGCCCCACCGGGCGCCCCCGCGGCGGCCGCGCCGGACGCCCCGTCGGCGGCACCTCCGTGCCCCCCGGCCATCGCGAGCAGCGCGGCGGCCGCCGGCCCCGACACGACCCGGGTGTAGCCGAGGAACAGGGCGGTCTCCGCGTCGGCCGGCCCACGCCACACCTCCTCGGTCGGCCCCTCCTGCACCACCCGGCCCGCGCGCATCACCGCGAGCCGGTCGGCGACGGTGAACGCCTCGGCCTGGTCGTGCGTGACCAGCAGCGCCGTCGTGCGGGACTCCACGAGGATCCGGCGCAGGTCGCCAGCGAGGCGCTCGCGCATCCCGGCATCGAGGGCGCTGAGCGGCTCGTCGAGCAGCAGCAGCCGCGGTCTCGCGGCCAGCGAGCGCGCCAGGGCGACCCGCTGCCGCTCGCCGCCGGACAGGGTGCGGGGGAGCCGGTCGCCGTACCGGCCGAGCCCGACGAGGTCGAGCAGGTCGGCCACCTCCGACCGGGTCTCGGAGCGGGAGAGGCCCCGGAGACGCAGCGCGTAGCCGACGTTGCGCGCCACGGTCAGGTGGTCGAAGAGCTGGCCGTCCTGGAACATCAGCGCGAAGCCGCGCTTGTGGGTGGGGGTGCCGCCGAGGTCGGCGCCGTCCCACCGGAGGCTGCCGGTGGACAGCGGCTCCAGGCCCGCGACCGCGCGCAGCAGGGTGGACTTGCCGCAGCCGGAGGGGCCGAGCACGGCGAGCACCGAGCCGTCCGTGACCGTGAGGTCGACGCGGTCCACCGCGGCCTGGCCGTCGAACGTCACCGAGACGTCGCGCAGCTCGAGCATCACCAGGCTCCGGTTCCGGGCACGCGCAGCCGCTCGACGACCAAGATCACGGCGGCCGTGACGGTGGCGAGGACGACGGCGGCGGCCATCGCGGTGCCGTAGTTGAGGGCACCCGGATGGCCGAGCAGCCGGTAGATGACCACGGGCAGCGTCGGCTGCTCGGGCCGCACGATGAACGAGGTGGCGCCGAACTCCCCCAGCGACACGGCGAAGGCGAAGCCGGCGGCCGCCAGCAGCGGACGCCAGACGACGGCGAGGTCGACGGTCAGGACCGTCCGCAGCGGCCCGGCGCCCAGCGAGGCGGCGGCCTGCCGCTGCCGATCGTCGATGCCGGCGAGCACCGGCACCAGGGTGCGGACCACGAGCGGGAGCGCCACCAGGGCCTGCGCGACCGGCACCAGCAGCGGGCTCGCCCGGAGGTCGAGCGGCGGCTCGTCGAGCGCGATGAGGAAGCCGAAGCCGAGCGTCACCGCCGAGACGCCCAGGGGCAGCATGAAGAACCCGTCGAGCACCGACCGCAGCCGCCGGCCGGTCCGGGTGCGAGTGCGACGAGTGACGACGAACGCGACGATCAGGCCCAGTGCGAGCGACATCCAGGTCGCGTCGACGGCGATCCGCAGCGACGCGAGGAGGGCGTCCACCACCGAGACCTGCAGCAGGCCGTCGGCCGAGGCGGCCATCGCCCGGTAGTTGGCCAGGCTCCATGCGCCGTCGTGCCGGAGGGAGGCGGTCACCAGCGTGAGCACGGGCAGCGCGACCGCCCCGAGGGTCAGCGCGGTCAGCGCCACGACGGGCAGGTCGCGCACCTGCGGTCGGGCGGGGATGGCGACGGCCCGCCGGACGGTCGGGTCCGGTACGGCGCGCAGCCGGCCCACCACGACGAGCAGCGCGACGACGGCCAGCATCTGCACCAGGGAGAGCGCGGCCGCGGCCTGCAGGTCGAGGAGGTCGGCGGTGAGCAGGTAGATCTCGGTCTCGACCGAGGAGTACCGCACGCCGCCGAGCACCAGCACCACGCCGAACGCGGTCGCGCAGAACAGGAAGACCACGCTGGCGGCGGAGACGATCGCCGGCCGCAGCGCCGGGAGGGTGACCGTGCGGAACACCCGGCCGGGAGACGCGCCCAGCGTGGCGGCGGCCTCGCCGGGTCGGCGGTCGAGGCTCTCCCAGGCGACGCCGACGGTGCGGATCACCACGGCGACGTTGAAGAACACCAGGCCGATGACGATCGCGGCGGGGGTGCCGTCGAGCCCGAGGAAGCCCAGCGGTCCCGAGGTCGAGATCAGCTCACGCACGGCGAGGCCGACGACGACCGTCGGCAGCACGAACGGCACCAGCAGCGCCGCGCGTACGACGCCCCGGCCCGGGAACCGCAGCCGGTGCAGGACGTAGGCGGCGGGCACCCCGAGCAGCACCGCGATCACGGTGGCGACGCTGCTCGTCCAGACGGTGAACCACACCACCCGGCCGGTGCGCGGACGCGCCAGCACCTCGAGCACGGCGCCCGGCTCGAACCGCCCGTCGGGAAGGAGGCCGCGCTCGAGCATCGCCCAGACGGGCACCACGAAGAAGACCGCGAACACCGCGACCGGCACCGTGGCCAGGGCGGCGTACGCCACGCGGCGCGCCAGCACGCCACCGCGGGCGGCCCCGTCGGCACCGCCGGCCCGGGCCGGCGCGGTGGAGCGGGGCACGCGGTGCATCAGCGCGACACGATCTCCGTCCACTGCTCCAGCCAGTCCGCGCGGTTGTCGGTGATCTCGGCGGGGTCGACCTCCACCGTCTCGTCCGGCCGCTCGGCGAACTTCGCCCAGTCCGCAGGGAGCTCGGCGTCGGCGGCCACGGGGAAGACGTACATCGCCTCCGGGAGCGCGGCCTGGACCTCCGGCGAGAGCAGCCAGTCGATCACGGCCTCGGCGCCGGGCTCGTTGGTCTCCTCGCCGGCGAGGACGCCGGCGTACTCCACCTGCTCGAAGCACGCGTCGAGGAGCGCGCTGGTGGTCGACCGCGACTTGTCCTTGCTCAGCGTGAAGGCCGGGGAGGAGTCGTAGGAGACCACGATCGGCCGGTCGCCGCCGGAGTGGGTGAAGTCGGTGAAGTAGGCGTCCGACCAGCCCTTGACCACCTTGGCCCCGTTGCCCATCAGGCCCTCCCAGTAGGCCTGCCACCCGTCGCCGTACTCGCCGATCGTGGCGAGCAGGAAGGCCAGGCCGGGGGAGCTGGTGCTCGCGCCGGGGATCACGAAGAGGTCGCGGTAGGCGGGGTCGGTGAGCTGGTCGATGGACTCGGGCGCGGGGATGCCCTCCCGCTCGAACCAGGCGTCGTCGACGTTGACGCACACGTTGCCGGTGTCCACCGGCGTCAGCGCGTCGTCGTCGTCACCGGCGAGCTCGTAGCGCTCGGCGCCGTCCGGCAGCTCCGGGTCGTACGACGCGAACACGCCCTCCTCCACGGCGCGGGTGGCGAAGGTGTTGTCGACGCCGAAGACGACGTCGCCGACGGGGTTGTCCTTGGTGAGGACCAGCTGGTTGGTGAGCGCTCCGGCGTCCTCCAGCTTGCTGATCTCCAGCTGGTAGCCGCTCTCCTCCTCGAAGGACGCGACGAGCTCCTCGGGGAGCGCGAACGACTCGTGGGTCACCAGCGTGACGGAGCGGTCGGCCGCGCCGGTGCTGCGGTCGGAGGCCTCGTCCTCGGTGCCCACCAGCGAGCAGCCGCTCGCCAGGAGGGCCGCCGCGGTGAGGCCGGTCAGGAGGTGGGCGGTCGGTCGGTGGCTGCGCGCGCGCATCTGTGGTGACTCCCTTCGCCGGTGCTAACCGGAGCAGGTTCGGAGGGTCTGCGGCTGCTGGAAATCCAGGCCCGCACTCTCAGCACCCAGTCAGTGGTGCTCCCCTGTCTTGCGTTCCCCGACTCTAGCCCGCCCGCCGCTGCGCCGGTCGAGGAGGTCGCCCGGCGGTCAGGAGACGGCGTACACCACGCCGTCGGGGTGGTCGGTGCCGCTCGCCAGGCCCCGCGCGACGAGCAGCTCGAGGTGGGCCTTGGTCTCCATCGCGGCCATCCCGCGGTTGAACACGTCGAGGTCGTCGAAGGCGTGCTCGTGGCGGGTCCAGCCGAGGTCGCGGGCGACCACGATGGCCGTCACCGGGCCGCGCGCCCGCAACGACTCGAGGCAGAGGTCGAGCCGGGTCTCGTGGTGGGTGAGCAGCTCGTCGACCCGGGCGTGGGTGGACGGCGCGACGGGGCCGTGGGCGGGCAGGACCCGGAGGTCCGGGAGCTTGCGCACCTTGGCCAGCGACTCGAGGAACTGGCCGAGCGGCTGGTCGGCGGGCGGCACGGTGAACCCGATGGACGGGGTGATCGTCGGCAGCACGTGGTCGCCGGCGAAGAGCACACCCTCCTCCTGCTCGGCGAAGACGTAGTGGCCCGGCGTGTGGCCGGGGGTGTGCACGGCGTCGATCACGCGGGGGCCGATCTCGAACGAGCGGTCGCCCTCCAGCCACAGGTCCGGGAACGCCCAGTCCTTCGGGTCGGGCAGCTCGCCGTCGTTGCCGGCCGCCCAGAGCTCGGCGATCTCCGCCGCGCCGGCGGTGCGCAGCACCGGCAGGAACGGGCTCTCCGCCAGGTCGGCCGCGCCGTGCATCAGCTCCAGCGCCGGCCGCTCGTCGAGGCCGAGCGCCACCTCGGCGCCGTACTCGTGGCCGAGGACGGTCGCCATCGTGAAGTGGTCGCGGTGGACGTGGGTGACCAGGAACCGCTTGATGTCGCCGAACCCGGAGCCGATCGAGCGCAGGCACCGGTCGAGCAGGTCGCGGGCGACGGGGATGGCCCAGCCGCCGTCGATCAGGGTGAGCCCGTCGTCACCCTCGACGACGTAGACGTTGATCGCCTTGAGGCCGTCCATCGGGAGCGGGAGCGGGATCCGGTGGATCCCGTCGGCGACCTGCCAGGCTCCCTCGGCGGCCCAGTGCTCGCCGGAGTCCGGCGAGACGGCGTGCCCGGTTTCGACCCCTCCCCTGCTCACCCGCGACACCCTAGGAGGGCGTCGCGGCCGACCCGTCGCCGGGCACCAGGTCCGGCAGCTTGAGGTCGAGGTTCGGCTCCTGGATGCCGCCGTCGACCTCGAGCATCTTGCCGGTCACGTACTTGCCCGCCGCCGACGCCAGGTAGACCACCGCGGCGGCGATGTCCTCGGCCTCGCCGATCCGGCCCAGCGGCGTGGCGCCCTCGAGCTCGGCCTTCATCTCCGGGACGCCGGCCACGAACTCCAGGGCGCTGGTGAGCACCGAGCCGACGTAGATGCCGTTGACCCGGATGTGCGGGTTGAGGTCGGTGGCGGCGAGCTTGGACCAGTGCGCGAGAGCGGCCTTGGCGGTGCCGTAGGCGAGGTAGCCGCGCCCCGCCAGCCGGCCCATCGCCGAGGAGATCGAGGTGATCGACTTCTGCCGGGGCTGCTCCGGCGTGCCCGCCGACCTCAGCATCAGCGGTACGGCGGCCCGGCTGAGCGCGTGGGCGGTGGCGACGTTGAAGTGGAACGCCTCCTCCAGGTAGGCCACGTCGGTGTCAAGGAAGGCGTTGGGGATGGTGCCCCCGACGTTGTTGACGACGACGTCGAGCCGGCCGAACTCGTCGTACGCCGCCTGGGCGAGGCCGGCGACCTCGTCGGTGTGGGCGAGGTTGGCCGGCACGACCAGGGCCCGGCGGCCGACCGCCTCGACCCGGCGAGCGACCTCCTCGAGCTGGGCCTCGGTCCGCGAGGAGATGACGACGTCGGCACCCGCCTCGGCGAGCGCGAGCGCGGTGGCGGCGCCGATGCCGCGGCCGGCGCCGGTGACGACGGCGACGTGGTCGGTCAGCCGGAACCGGTCGAGGATCGACGCGCCGGTCATCGGCCGGCTCCGCTCGTGCCGGTGACCAGCCCGCGCCCGGTCACCAGCGGCAGGTCGAGCGCGGTGCGCAGGCCCGGCTCCGCGGCGACGACGGCGGGGACGGCGTTGACCAGCCGCTGGGCGGTGATGATCATCCCGGAGTCGTTGTGGTCGCCGTGCTCGCCGTGGTGGGTGAACTCCACCTTCATGCACGGCTCGCCGGTGATCTCGACCCGGTAGCACCCGTCGCCCTCGTGGGGGACGGGCCAGTCGGGGTCGGTGCTCGCGTCGGTGCGGGTCACGTGCTCCAGGGTCACCCGCGGCACCCCGTCGACGGTGCCGACGACGCGGAACCGGACCGAGCCCATGCTCCCCTCCGGGACGGGCCCGGAGACGGTGTCGACGGAGCGGGGCGCCGGCCGGCGCTCGACCTCCTCGACCAGCGGCTCGTCGAGGGTCACGCCCAGGCCCGCGGCGATCACCCGGACGACGGGGCCCCAGCCGGTGGACAGGATGCCCGGCTCCCAGAGCACCGCCTTGAAGTCCAGCGGCTGCCCGAAGCCGAAGAAGTCCTTGTTGATCACCGGCTGGTAGTAGGTCGAGTAGTCGGCGATCTCGCTGACCTTCACGTGGTCGATCCGCTGGCTGAGCGAGGTCATCACCAGCGGCAGCACGTCGTTGGCGAAACCCGGGTCGATGCCGTTGACGTGGAGGCTGGCGTCGCCCTGCCGGCCGGCGTCGTCGATCGCCTCGATCATCTCCGGCGGGAGGATGCCGTCGCGGTGGAGCAGGATGACCGGTCCGGAGGAGACGACGTTGACCCCGTCGCGGATCAGGCCGGTGAGGTCCTCGATCGACTCGAACACTCGGTCGTCGGTCATCGCGCCGTGCACGACGCAGTCCGGCCGCAGCGCGACCAGCTCGTCGCGGTCGGTGGTCGCCCGCACCCCGAGCTCGCGGCCCAGGCCGGCCAGCTCCCCGGCGTCCTTGCCGTGCTTCTCCGGCGTCGACGTCCACACGCCGACCAGCTCGAGATCGGGGTGGGCGTCCACGCCGGCGATGGCGTGCCGCCCGATGGTGCCGGTGGACCAGACGACGACGCGGAGGGGCTTCTGCGGGATGACCTGCGACATGGGGACAACCTAGAACAGGTTCTAGTTCTCGGGAAGGGCTCGCCCGGATTCCCGGCGCAGCGGCCCGCTCAGGTCGTCCGCATGCTCGCCGGCGCGTTCGCCGTCATGCTCGCCGGCAGGGGGATCTCCTGCCCCGGGCGCCAGGCCGGGCACCAGGTGCCGGAGTAGATCGTGGGCATGCAGCGGTTGCGGTGGTCGCAGACGCCCGCCTCCGCGGCGCCCTGCTGCAGCCGCGCGACCAGGTCGGGCTCGCGCAGCAGGGCACGGCCCATCGCGACCAGCTCGAACCCCTCGCTCATCGCCCGCTGCATCGTGTCCAGCCGGTTGATGCCGCCGAGCAGCATCAGCGGCATCGACACCGCCGACCGGAACTGCAGCGCCTTGTCGCGGAAGTAGCCCTCCTCGAAGGGGTACTCCTTCATGAAGCCCCGCCCCACCGGCGTCCGCATCCCCCACCGGACCAGCGGCGGCATCGCGGCCGCGAACTCGGCCACCGGAGCGCCGCCCCGGAACAGGTACATCGGGTTCATCAGCGACGAGCCGCCGGAGAGCTGGAGCGCGTCGAGGTGGCCGTCGGCCTCCAGCAGCCGGGCCAGCTCGATCCCGGCCTCCGTCGTCACGCCGCCCTTGAAGCCGTCGGACACCGAGACCTTGGCCGTGACGGCGGCCTCGTCGCCCACCTCCTCGCGGACCACCCGGGCCACCTGCCGGGCGAGCCGGGCACGCCGCTCGAGCGGGCCGCCCCAACGGTCCTTGCGGCGGTTGAGACCCGGCGCGAGGAACGAGGAGATCAGGTAGGAGTGCGCCATGTGCAGCTCGAGCACGTCGAAGCCGGCCCGCACGAGGGTGCGGGCCGCGGCGGCGTACGCCCTGGTCACCCGGGCCAGGTCGGCCTCGGTGGCCGCACGCACCATCTGCATCGACAGCGGGCTGGGCATCGGGCTCGCCGCGATCGCGCGGACGCCGTTGGACCGCCCGTTGGCGACGGGGCCGGCGTGGCCGACCTGGCCGGCGATCTTCGCTCCGGTCTCGTGGACCGCCTCGGCCATCCGCTGCAGGCCGGGCAGGGTCCGGTCGCCGACCACGATCACCTCGCGGTGGGTGCGGCCCTCGGGCGCCACCGCGAGGTAGGCCACCGTGGTCAGGCCGACGCCGCCCCGCGCCGGCGCGAGGTGGTAGTCGATCAGCTCGTCGGTGACCTCGCCGTGCGGAGTGCGCCCCTCGAAGGTCGCGGCCTTGACCGTCCGGTTGCGCAGCCCCACCGGGCCGAGCTGGAAGGGACTGAAGACGTCCGGAGCGGTCACGGAGGCACCCTAGCCGGAAGGTGGAACGTGTTCTACCTTCCCTCCACCCTCCGGGCCTCTACCGACACGTGCGTCGGTTGGCCTATCGTCAGGTCATGGCCAAGACGCTCTGGAGGGACCGCAACGAGGCACTCGACCCCGAGCGGGACTACGTCGAGATCTACCAGAACCTCTCGCTCTACGAGTTCACCTGGGACATCACCCAGGCGCTGAGCTTCGCCCTCTTCCGCACCTACGCCGTGCCGAGCATCGGCCGGCTGCTCGACCAGACCGGCCAGTTCACCGGCGCCTGCCAGAAGCGGTACGACGACACGGTGCTGCTCCTCGAGGCGCCGTTCGTGCACGGGTTCGAGAGCGAGGAGGGCCGGACCGCGATCCGCCGCATCAACCAGATGCACCGGATGTACGACATCAGCAACGACGACATGCGCTACGTGCTGGCCACGTTCGTCGTCGTGCCCAAGCGCTGGATCGACGCCTACGGCTGGCGGCAGCTCACCGACAAGGAGCTCCGCGCCAGCGTGAACTACTTCCGCACCCTGGGGCGGCACATGGCGATCCAGGACATCCCCGAGACCTACGACGAGTTCATGCACCTCATGGACGACTACGAGCGCCGCCACTTCGCCTACGACGAGGGCGGCCGCCGGGTCGCGGACGCCACGCTCGACCTGCTCACCACCTTCTACCCGCGGGCGCTGCGCAAGCCGATCGACGTCTTCAGCCGGGCGATGATGGACGCCCCGCTGCTGGAGGCCTTCCGGTACGACGACCCGGGCCCGCTGGCCCGCAGGCTCACCCTCGCCGGCATGAAGGCCCGCGCCCGGCTGCTGCGCCACACCCCGTCGAAGCGGCGGCCGACCTTCGCCGAGGACCTGCCGCGCATCAAGAGCTATCCGGGCGGCTACCTGCTCACCGAGCTCGGCACCTTCAAGCCGCCCGCCGGCTGCCCGGTGTCGGCCCTGCGCCAGGACGGCGGCGTGACGGAGCACGCCGCGTCGTGACGCGGGAGCGCCTCGCCGGGTCGCTGGGCGAGGTTTGACCGGCGGGCGGCACGGGCAGGTGGTGGGCCGCGCACGGCTCGGCGGCGCGGATCCACCCCGTCTTCGAGAGGAACCCATGTCCCGCCCCGTGCGCCCCGCATCCCTTCGCCGCTCCCTGCTCGGCAGCGTCGCCACGCTCGCCACCGTCGCCGCGCTCGCCGGCGCCTGCAGCGACGACGGCGGCACCGGCGGCGGGGGTGGTGGTGGCGGCGGCGAGGACGGCCCGACGGAGGCTCAGCCCGTGGTCGCGCTGGACGCCGCGCAGGTCGAGAAGGCGACGCTCTCGGTCGACAACCTCGGCGCCGGCTGGGCCCAGCAGCCGGTGACACCCGAGGACGAGGAGCCGGGGCCCGGCTGCCTCGCCACGATCGACGCCGCCACCGCGGACCTGGAGGAGTCGGCGAAGCACGAGGCGCACTACGCCTACGGGGACGACGGGCTCCCGAGCGTCGAGGCCGGCGTCTCGGCCTATCCCGACGAGGCGGCGGTCGTCGAGGGGTTCGACGCCGTGGAGCAGGCGATCGAGGCCTGCGACGCCGTGACCTGGACCGAGGACGGCTACGCCTACTCCCTGACCCTCCAGCCGGACACCGACATCGCGGTCGACGGCGTCGACGACCAGAACGGCTTCACCGCCGCGGGGACGATCACCCTCCCCGACGGCCAGACCTCGCCGATCCACCTGCACCTGACGTTCCTGCGGCTGGGCCCGAACGTCGCGACCGTGGCGACCACGGCGCTCGACGAGAACGCCGCGTCGCACGTGGAGTACGCCAAGATCGCCGCCGACCGACTGGTCGCCGTCGCTCAGGGCGAGGAGCCGCCGGCGACCACCGCCCCAGCCGTCTGACGGCGCCGTCCGTCCGACGGCGCGGGCGTCAGCCCTGGCCGAACCTCGCGGCGCGCTTCTCCAGGAACGCCGCGATGCCCTCGGCACCGTCGGCGGTGCCCACGAGCCGCCGGATCGCCAGCGTCTCCCGGCGCAGGGCGGTCTCCGGCGCCGGGGTCGCGGCGTCGCGGAGCAGCCGCTTCGCCGCGGCCTGCGCCTCGGCGGGGCCGGCGAGGAGCGCGGCGACGACCTGGTCGGCGACGGCCGGCAACTCCGTGGCGGGGGCGACCCGGGCGACCAGCCCGGCGTCGTACGCCTCGCGGGCGGTGAGCAGGTCGCCGAGCAACGCCAGCCGGAGCATCCGGTGCAGGCCCAGGGTCTGGACCAGCAGCGAGCTGCCGCCGTCGGGCGAGAGGCCCACCTTGGTGTAGGCGAGGCTGAACCGCGCCTCCTCGGCCGCCAGCACGACGTCCGCGGCGGTGGCGAGCGGGAAGCCGGCCCCGGCGGCGGTGCCGTGCACGACGCTCACCACGATCGCGTCGGAGCGCAGCAGCTCGCTGACCAGCCGGTGCAGCGCCTCGGCGAGGTCGTCGATCAGCAGCGGCCGGTCGTCGGCCTCGGCGAAGGCGGCGAGGTCGCCTCCGACGGAGAAGAACCGGCCCTCGGCGGCGAGCACGATCACCCGCGCCCGGTCGCGGCCGGCGCGGCGGACGGCGTCGAGCAGCTCGGCGACGATGGCGGGGTTGAGCGGGTTGCCGCGGTCGCCGTCGGCCAGCGTGATCCGTGCGGCGCCGTCGGCGTGCTCGTAGCGGACGAGCGTCATCGCGTCCTCCCCCGTCACCGGAACTGGCTGTGGAGCGTGGGCGGCAGGTCGAAGGCCGGCTCCTTCATGAGCTCGGCGCGGCCGAGCGTGGCCAGGTGGGCCTCGTCGGGTCCGTCGAAGATCCGCATCGCCCGGTGCCAGCCGTACAGCTTGGCCAGCGGGGTGGCGTCGCTGATGCCCGCCGCGCCGTGCACCTGGATGGCGCGGTCGATCACCGAGAGCACCGCGCGCGGGACCGCGACCTTCGCCGCGCCGATCAGGTGCCGGGCCGCCTTGTTGCCCTCGGAGTCGACGACGAACGCCGCGCGGTGGCAGAGGGCTCGCGCCTGCTCGAGCTCGATCCGGGACTCGGCGATCTTCTCCCGCACCGAGGACTGCTCGGCGAGGAGCTTGCCGAAGGCGGAGCGGGTGCGGGCCCGGTCGACCATCAGCGCGAGGGCACGCTCGCCGGCGCCGAGGGCGCGCATCACGTGGTGGATCCGGCCGGGGCCCAGGCGCATCTGGGCGGCGGCGAAGCCGCCACCCTCCTCGCCGAGCAGGTTGCCCACCGGCACCCGGGCGTCGGTGAACTCGATGACGCAGTGGCCGTGCTGGTCGTGGTGGCCGAAGACCGGGTAGTTCCGCCTGATCTCCACGCCGGGGGTGTCGACCGGCACGATCACCATCGACTGCTGCCGGTGGATCGCCGCCTCGGGGTCCGTCTTGCCCATCACGATGAGCACCTTGCACCGCGGGTCGGCCGCACCCGTGATCCACCACTTGCGGCCGTTGATGACGTACTCGTCGCCGTCGCGCTCGATGCGGGTCTCGATGTTGGTCGCGTCCGAGGAGGCGACGGCCGGCTCGGTCATCGCGAACGCCGAGCGGATCTCGCCCGCCAGCAGCGGCTTCAGCCACCGGTCCTGCTGTTCGGGCGTGCCGACGAGGTGGAGCAGCTCCATGTTGCCGGTGTCGGGTGCGGCGCAGTTGATCGCCTCCGGCGCGATCTCCACGCTCCAGCCGGAGAGCTCCGCGATGGTGGCGTACTCGAGCTGGGTCAGCCCCGACTCGCTCGGAAGGAAGAGGTTCCACAGGCCGCGCTCGCGCGCCTTGACCTTCAGCTCCTCCACGACCGGCGGCACCGTGCTGTCCTCCGGGCCGACCTCCTCCCGGTAGCGGTCGTAGGCCTCCTCCGCCGGCAGCACGTCCTCGGCGAGGAACCTCTTCATCTCCTCGAAGAGACGGACCGCCTGCTCGCTCGGCGCTGGGTAGGCGGGATACATCGCGGACCCTGTCATGGAGGCCAATATGCCGTAGCACCGCCAGCCAGCCGCACCGCCCTCGACTGCTGGACCCTTCCCCGCCCCACCCGCGACCCGCGAGCCGCCGGACCGCAACCGGGGACTCGCCCCCGTCGTACCGCTGGTGCGGGGGCGGGTCAGGCGGCGCAGTCGCCGGTGGAGACCTCGGCGTCGGCCGACTCACCACGGCTGGCGCTCTCGGCGACCTGCTCGGAGGTGAGGGCGTAGCCGGTCTCGGGGTCGGTGACCGAGGCGGCGAAGACCACGCCGGCGACCCGGCCGCCTGGGGTGACGATCGGGCCGCCCGAGTTGCCGGGGCGGACCAGTCCGCGCAGCGAGTAGACCTCCCGGACGACCTCGCCGCCGCCGTAGATGTCGGGCGAGCGCAGGTTCTGCTCGGCCCGGATCCGGCCGGTCTGGATGTCGAACGGCCCGTCCTGCGGGTAGCCGACGATCGCCACCGGGTCCTCCGGCCCGGAGCGCTTGCCGGCCTCGGTGTCGAAGTCGAGGACGGGCACGTCGCGGGTGTCGACGGCCAGCACCGCGATGTCGAGCTCACGGTCGTAGAGCACCACCCTCGCCAGCTCGGTGTCGCCGCCGACGCTGACCTCCGGGTCCTCCACGCCCGCCACCACGTGGGCGTTGGTCATCACGCGGTCCTCGGCGAAGACGAAGCCGGTGCCCTCGACGCCACGGCCGCAGCGGTTGGCGCCGCGGATCTTCACCACGCTCGGCCGGGTCGCGACCACCTCGGGGTCCTTCAGCAGCCGGTTGGGGCCGGGCTGCACCTCGACGATCCTCTCGGGGGCGAACGGCTCGAGGTAGCGCGGGAAGAACCCCGTGCCGACGACGCTGTTGAACGCCTGCAGGGCCTGGGGGGCGGCGGCGGGCAGGGCCTCGTTCACCTTCGCCAGTACGGCGGAGCTGCGGACCATCGAGGTGACCGGCCCGATCCTGGTGCCGGAGATCGCCACCCCGAGCGCCCAGGCGACGAGCAGCACCGCGAGCGCGCTGAGCAGCGCGCCGCCGACCGCGTCGACGGCCCGCGCCGGCTGCCAGGTGATCCGCTCACGCACCCGGGCGCCGGCGTACTGCAGGACCGCCTGGCCGAGCGAGGCGGCGAGGATCACGATGAACAGGGCGCCGAGCGAGACGGCCAGCGAGGGGTCCATCCCGCTGAGCACGGTCGGCGCGAGCCAGATGCCGAGCAGGCCGCCGCCCAGCAGTCCGACCGTCGCGAACGCGCCCGTCACGAAGCCCTGCCAGTAGCCGGACAGTGCGTAGGCGGCGACGAGGACGAGCAGCAGCCAGTCGAGGATGTTCACGTGGGTCGGTCCTCGTCCTCGGGCTCCAGCAGGTCCATGCCGTCGCCCTCCTCGCTCGGCGCTCGGGAGACGCGACGCGCGTACTCGGCGAGCATGTAGTCCGGAAGATCATGCACCGGAGGGTCGTCGACGGGCGGCAGCCACCCGAGGAACGAGAAGAACCGGGTGAGGATCCCGCCCGTGAACCCCCACACGATGACGTCCTTGTCGTCGCCGATGAGGAAGCCGGGTCCGGTCCAGCCACCGGGGTGCCGGACCTGGATGCGGTGCTCCGGGGCGAACAGCTCCTGGAGCTCCACCCGGTGGATCTCGTGCACCTCGTCTGGCGAGGCCACCCGCACCGGGCCGGGCTCGCGCCACCAGCCCATGATCGGCGTGACCGCGAAGTTCGACGGCGGCAGCCACAGCTCCGGCAGCGAGCCGAAGATCTCGACCCCGCCGGGATCGACGCCGATCTCCTCCCACGCCTCGCGCAGCGCGGCCTGGACGACGGTCTCGCCGGGATCGATTGAGCCGCCGGGGAACGACACCTGGCCGGGGTGGGAGCGCATGTGGTGGGCCCGCTCGGTGAGCAGCACGTCGCCGTCGCCGAACAGCATGAGCACCGCGCCGCGGCGCACGTCGGCGCCCTCCGGCGGGAGGAACTGGGTCAGGTCGCTGCCCACGATGCGGCGGGCGCCCTCGGCGACGGGCCGCAGCCAGTCCGGCAGGTCGGGTGGCAGCTCGTCGGGCACGCGATCGGCGAGCCGGGCCCGCACCTCGGGCGGCATCTCCGTGGTCATCGGGTCGCCCCCTCCCGAGGCCCGCCGGCCGGCTCCAGCTCGATCCCGAGCTTGTCCTCGGCGAGCGCGACCAGCTCGTCGACGTCGTCCTTGCCGCCGGCCACCTGCTCGACGGTGCCGTCGGCCCGGACGAACACGAACTGCGGGAGGCCCTGGACGACCAGCTCGGTCTGCTGCAGGTCGCCGCACGCGTCGGCCGCGGAGGGGTAGGTGACCCCCTTCAGCTCGGCGAACTCGATGGCGGCGCCGGGATAGGTGTCGAGGTAGTTCACGCCCAGCAGAGCCACCTGGTCGCCGTACTGCTCGTGGAACTCCTGCAGCGCCGGCATCTCCTTGCGGCAGGGGCCGCACGTCGTGGCCCAGAAGTTGATCACCGCCGGCCCCTTCACGTCGGCCAGCGACAGCTTCTCGGTGCTGCCGAGGCAGCTGAGCTCGAGCTCGGGCAGCTCGGCGGCGCCCTCGGCGGTGGGCAGGTCGGTGCAGTCGGCGATCCCGGCGGCCTGCCGGTCGGCCACCAGGTCGGGGGTGTCGACCTCCACCTTGCACGCCAGCGCCGGCTCGGCCTGGTCGCAGCCGGTCAGCAGCACGGCGACCGCGACCACGCCGACGGCGCGGGCCCAGGCGGCTCCGCCCATCAGTTGGGCCCCTCGGTGCGGACGAGCTTCTGCGCCTCCACAGGGTCGGTCGGTCCGGTGCCGTACGACGGGCACCACCGCGCCACCGGGCACGCGCCGCACGCCGGCTTCTTGGCGTGGCACCGCCGGCGGCCGTGCCAGATCAGGTGGTGGGAGAGCATCGTCCAGTCGCGCTTGGGGAACAGCGCGCCGACGGCGTGCTCGACCTTGACCGGGTCGGTCTCGTCGGTCCACCCGAGCCGGCGGGCGAGCCGGCCGAAGTGGGTGTCGACGGTGATGCCCGGCTTGCCGAAGGCGTTGCCGAGCACCACGTTGGCCGTCTTGCGACCGACACCCGGCAGCGTCACCAGGTCCTCGAGCCGGTCGGGCACCTGGCCGTCGTACCGCTCGACGAGGGCGGAGCTGAGCTTGAGCAGCGACTCGGTCTTGGCGCGGAAGAAGCCGAGCGGGCCCACGAGCTGCTCGAGATGGGTGCGGTCGGCGGCCGCCATGGCCGCCGGGTCCGGGTAGGCGGCGAACAGGGACGGCCGGACGGCATTGACCCGCTTGTCGGTCGTCTGCGCCGACAGCACGGTCACGACCAGGCACTCGAAGGCGTTGTCGAAGTCGAGCTCCGCCCGTGCGTCCGGATAGGTCTCGGCGAGGACGCGGTCGATCTTGCGCGCCCGTCGGACCAGCTGGGTGGGGGTCTCCTCACCGACCCGGACGGCCGCCTTCGTCTCCCGCACGCGCACAGCCTACGGGCGGTCGCCGACAGCACACATCCGCGCGACGACCCGCGCCGGGCCGGGCGGCGACTAGGTGTGAGATCGCCCACTGGCTAGGATGCTCGCCGACGCGTGTCGTCGGCCCGGGCACCATCCGGAGGCGGGCCGCGACCACCGGACTTGGAGGAAGCGTGGACAACGACGTACTTCGTCAGGCGCCGCTGTTCAGCGCCCTCGACGACGAGGCGATGGCCGCCCTGCGCTCGTCGCTGGCGACGAGCCGCCTGCGCCGCGGCGAGGTGCTGTTCCACGAGGGCGACAGCGGCGACAAGCTGTACGTCGTGCTCGAGGGCAAGGTCAAGCTCGGCCGCACCTCGTCCGACGGACGCGAGAACCTCCTGGCGATCATGGGCCCCGGCCAGATGTTCGGCGAGCTCTCGCTGTTCGACCCCGGCCCGCGGTCGGCGACGGTGACGGCGGTGACCGACGCGGAGTTCGCGTCGCTCTCCCACGAGGACCTGCTGCGCTGGCTCGAGGGCCGCCCCGCGGTCGCGCGCGGCCTGCTGGCCCAGCTCGCCGGCCGGCTCCGCAAGGCCAACGACGTCGTCGCGGACCTGGTCTTCTCCGACGTCCCCGGCCGGGTCGCGAAGGCACTGCTCGACCTCGCCGACCGGTTCGGGCGCACCGCCGACGACGGCGTCCACGTGCACCACGACCTGACCCAGGAGGAGCTCGCCCAGCTGGTCGGCGCCTCCCGCGAGACGGTCAACAAGGCGCTCGCCGACTTCGCCTCCCGTGGCTGGCTGCGGCTGGAGCCCCGCTCCGTCGTGATCCTCGACATGGAGCGGATGTCGCGCCGCGCCCGCTGAGCATGGCCCACCGACTGAGCGGCGAGGAGCTGCTCCTCCCTGACCGGGCGGCGTGGCGGGCGTGGCTCGCGAAGCACCACGCCACCGAGCCGGCCGCCTGGGTGGTGCTCACCAAGAAGGGCGGCACGGTCACCGCCCTCACCTACGAGGACGCCGTCCTCGAGGCGCTCTGCTTCGGCTGGATCGACGGACAGGCCCGCGGCCGTGACTCCGAGAGCACCTTCATCCGGTTCACGCCGCGGGGTCCGCGCAGCAAGTGGTCGGCTTCCAACGTGCAGCGGGTCGCGCTGCTGGAGGCCGACGGCCTGATGACCGACGCCGGCCGCGCGGCGGTCGACGCGGCCAAGGCCGACGGGCGCTGGCCCGCCGACGATCAGGCGTAGCCGTTGAGGATCTTGCGCGTCGCCTCGTCGGCCGGGTAGAACGCCTCGATCGCGAGCTCGGAGAGGGTCACCTCCCGCGGCGTGCCGAAGACCGTCGTCGTGGAGATGAACGACAGCACCGTGTCGTCACCGGCGCGCAGCTGGAGCGGTACGACGAGCGCCGCCGTGCCCCGCGGCCGGTCGACCTGCCCGCCGACGTCCTCGAGGAGCTCGCGCAGCGCCTGGTCGCCGGTGGCGTCGTACTCCCGCCGGAGGCGCTCGGCGAGCA